>JBDRRB010000001.1:0-7500 GCA_043825985.1 bacterium
CTTGTAGCCCTCGGTAGTGAGCACGAAGGCGATGGCCTGCGACAGGCTCTCGGCCTGGTCCGGATCGACATGGTAGACCGTCACGTCGAGCATGCCGGAACCGCGCACGACCTGGGTGGCGATGGTCTCCCGCCACAGCGCCCGCCGCTTGCGCTCGTCCTGACCGAAGGCCGACTCGTCCACGTTGAACTGGGCGGCCATGACCTTGTCGTAGAAGGAGGTGGTGTAGATGATCTGCGCCAGGCTGTCGGAGATCCGCTCCGAGGCCTTGATGGCGGTGTACGGATCGACGCTCGAGAGCTGCTTCTGCAGTATCAGCAGCCGCATCGACGAGCTGTAACGGAGCGGGAAGGCGAGGCTGACCGCAGTCGCGAAGACCGCCGCCAGGACGGCAAAGAGCGCGATCTTCTTCCAGCCACGCTGCAGCAGCTTTGAGTAGCTAGTCTCCGACATATGTTTGGCGATGGTTAGACGGTGAACGATAGCACTAAGGGCCGTCCCTGTCAATCCTGCCGCGGGGCGATCCGCCCGGAAAACCGATGGTTGTCCTCTTTCGTCAGGACAAAATCCGGTCTCTGGCGGCCGACGGTCCGCTACGGAGTCGGCATCTGGCCGAGTGCGACCTCCAGCTCCAGCTGCTCCGGACCGCGCTCGACCGTCAGGCTGACCGAATCGCCCGGCGAGTAGTCGGCCAGCAGCTCGGGCAGGGTCCGGTTGGCGGTCACCGTCTCGCCGTCCACTGCCAGTATCACGTCACCCTCCAGCAGTCCGGCCACGGCCGCCGGACTCTGCCTGGCGACCGCCGGAAACCGGCCGTACGAACTCAGCAGCGCACCCCGACTGGGGGTCCCGAAGCCGGGCTGTTCGGTCAGGTCGACGTAGCGCACGCCCAGGTAGGGCCGGACGATGCCGTTCCCGCGCAGCACGTCCGAAACCTGCCGCACGAAGGAGTCGATCGGCAGTATCCGCGATCCGGGTTCGGCGCCGCCCAGGTAGACTCCGGCCAGTTCCCCGTTCGTGCCGAAGACGCCGCCGCCCACCAGGAAGCCGTCCGATCCGCCGATGAGCGCGACCCGCTGGACCGCCTCCGACGAGCGGTGGAGTCCGGCGACGTCGGCCGACGGAACACCGCTCCAGGCAGTGACGACGGCCGTCCTCAGTCCGCCGAGGTAGTCGAAGGACACGACGGAGTCACCGACCGACAGGTCACCGCCGCGCGTGCCGATGGAGACCACCGGCAGCCCGCTCCCGCCGATCTTGACGAAGGCCGCGCCGGTGAACGGATCGACCGTCACCCGCTCGACATCATAGGCGCGCCCGGACACCAGGACCTTCACGCCGCGACCGGACGTCGAGCCGGCCGTCCGCAGCACGCTCTCGTGGGTCAGCAGCCAGCCGTCGGAAGTCAGGACCGACCCGCCGCCGACCGCCGTCGAAGGCAACACGGCCTCACCGACGTCGACGCCGCGGTAGATGAGGGCGGTCGGGCCGGACAGCCCGCGCACCACCATGTCCGACGACAGCCGGGCCCGGATTACCACCGGCTCGATCGGCGAGGCGTAGCCGGACACGGTGCTACCGACGACTGACGGCAGGTAGGCGACGGTCATGAGCATGCCGACCACTCCGGCGGCCAGGCCGAACAGCGCCCCGATGATCACCGCCGAAATGAATCCGTTGCGGCCGATCGGCAGCTCGTCTTTCCTCTTCCTCCTGAATATCGATAACCGCATAGGATAGTGAGATTTTGATGACGACGTTAGAGCCAGCGCGCCGTAGCCATGACCAGAATGATCAGGAGCGAAGCGGCGACCAGGCCGAACTTGAGGCCGCGGGTACCGATGTCGCCGGAAAGTATGCGGACCCCGGACCGTCCGACGGTGAAGCAGACTACGGTCAGCACGGCGGCATTGGCCAGGTACGGCGTCGGCAGGAACGACAGGCCGATGTAGGTCTCCATGCCGAGCGCGGTCAGTGCGGCAGTCGCCCGAACCGTGAGTGTGCGGTCGGCGCCGGACTGCTGCAGCGACTCGTAGTTGATGGCCGCCAGCATGACACCGAAGACAGCCGCTGTCAGTACCTCCGACAGGCTGACGAACCTTCCTGCACCGAACATGAACACCGCAGCGAAGAAGATCGCGAACAGGTTGAGCAGCCGACCCAGACGGACGACCGAATTTGCGTCCCGGCCGGGAACCAGCGTCTCGGCCGCATCGAGCCGCATGATGTAGATCAGCAGGGTCAGCATGATCGCCGTGACGGCGACGAAACGCATCCAGCCCGAACTGAGCAGTATGTAGAACAGGAAACCGCCGGCGACGAACGTGACCGGCGGCAGCGCTATCCGCCAGCGTTCCACTCCGGCCGGCGGACGGATCGACGGCAGCCAGTAGACGGACAGGGCCAGGAGCGCCGCGACCAGGAAGCCGACGAAAAACGCCGGCCGACGCGCCGCCTCGGGCAGCAGCTTGATGACCGACGAGGCGTAGAACACGGCGCCGACGGCGAACGGCAGCAGTCCCGGCAGCAGCCGCCACTTGGTCGGACGGACGTTCGAGGCCAGCCCTTTCAGGTCCAGAAGCTCCATAGCGGATCAGGAGCCGATGATGAAAAGTACGTTCAGCCGACCGGCCTCGACCCCCACCGACTCGAGCCGACCGGAATCGCCCAGCAGTCCGGTTACGGCCTGATCCATGCGGGACAGGACGGACTTGACCATCATGTCCGCCAGAAAGTCCGGCAGGACCATCGACCCGACCGTCAGGTCCTCGGCCTGCAGGGTCAGGCGGCTGTCGACCACGTCCGGCCTGACCCGAGCCGAAATCGGCACGCCGCCGTAGTCCGAACCGGTCACGACATACAGATCGACCGCGCCGTCATCGCCGAACGAGGCCTGAACGGTGCTGACAGCCGAAGAAAGCGACGGATCGTCCGCCGCCGCCGAATCGACGGCGCTCGACAGGAGCGTCGTCAGCTCCTGCTCGGTAAGCGACAGCCGCATGATTCCGGTCACCGGATCGCGCGTTATCCTGGACGCGACGACCGTCAGCAGGCTGTTCGTGTCCATGCCCTCGATCGGCCGCACTACCTTCCGCGGCGGTTCCGGATGGTACAGCCAGTCCGTGAGTACCGGCACTTCGGCCAGCCCGCTCCTGGCCGCCAGTGTCGCCAGCCCGATGACCGGCACCAGCAGCAGCACGATCAGCACGGCCAGATAGACGAAAGCGGAAAGCAGCAGTCTGCGCCGGCCCCGATGCGAAAGCTCCGACCTGATCTCCTTTCTCAGCTCCTCGCGGTCAAGCCCGACGTTTTCATGTTGGACGTTCATGGTGTCTGCGGTTCGGTTTCGCCCTTCAGCCAGTCATACCTGATCAGGAGATCCGTCGCCTGCTGGCGTATCGACTCACGGTCTCCGTCCTGACCGTCCGCGATCCGGCGCCAACGGTCGATCAGCGTGACGAAGGACAGGTGGGCGTCCCGTTCCGACCCCGGAACGGTCATGCGCAGCAGCCGTTCCTGAGTGGTGGCGGCCAGCGACAGCAGCGAATCGTTGGTCTGGTCGGACAGCTCACCGTCGGGCAACGCGCTCATCTGTTCCAGAAACGGAGCGACGACCACGCTGGCCTCGGACCGATATTCCTCGACTGTCGGCGCCGAAACCTCGATCGTCTGATTGGCGCGCGATCCGGCCGAACGGTAAGCCGACCAGATGCCGTACGACAGGCCGGCCACGACCAGCACGGCAAAAAATCCGACGGCCAAAAATCTGCTGGAGTTATTGCGATTTTCGTGTTTCATACTGGCCTGAGTATAGCAATCGCCGAATGGCCGGGTCAATCATTGATGAGAGTCCACTAAGTGTCTGCCAAACAATTTCAGCTCGTTGAAAATCGTTAGTTTCGCAACGGGTCGAAGCTAAAGCACGAAAAACCAAACTCCCCGGGCTCACGCCCGGTGTTTGGCGGGTTCCGGACGGGATGCAGCGCGTTCGGCTGGACCGAGGGAAGCCCGCGAGGAGCACTTGGCAGGTGCGTCGAGCGGATTCCCGAGGGAAGCCGGGCGCGATGCGCCCGGACCTGAACCCGCATGAAACAAAAGCAGGCTCTAGGCGAGATGCAGCGTGCCGGTCTGGAGTCCGTCGTGACGCGATCCGTACTGCATGCGTACGGAGAGCTAGCGACGGACGAAGATCGGTGCGATGCGCTCGTCCTAGAGCCTGCCTACTCTGTTATTTCTTGACCGCGTCGACGACTGCCTTGAAGGTGTTCGGTCGGGTGGCCGCGATCTTCGACAGCACCTGACGGTCGAGCGTGACGCCGGCCTTCTTCAGCATGTCGATCAGGCGGCTGTAGGACAGCCCGTGCAGCCTGGCGGCGGCGTTCAGCCTGATCTGCCACAGCTGCCGCATGGAACGCTTCTTGTT
Source organism: bacterium (assembly GCA_043825985.1). Lineage (GTDB taxonomy): Bacteria > Patescibacteriota > Patescibacteriia > SG8-24 > SG8-24 > UBA1561. The sequence continues at coordinate 4,424 of JBDRRB010000001.1, forward strand.
CCGGCGGTCGCGGTAGGAGTAGACCCCGGCCTTGGTGGCGGCGGTCTGGGCAAGCTTGAGCTTGCTCTTCCGTCCCCACATGAAGCCCTTGGTCCGCTTCAGGATTCCCTTGCGCCGCTTGAGATGGATTTTGCCTCTCTTTACCCTCGGCATATCATTTCTGCGTCAGCTTCTTGACCGCCCCCGCAAAGGCGCCGGACAGCTGGCGGTCGCGCCGCTTGCCGCGCGTGGTGCCGCCGTCTTCTCGAGAATTGAAGTGATCCTGTCCGGCAGCCCTCTTCAGGACCTTACCCGTACGGGTGACGTTGAACCGCTTGGACAGCGCTTTATGTGTCTTCATATATAGGATTGATCTTCACCGGGCTCGGCCAGCTTACGCCTTGCTGACGATACTTGTCAACTGTCCGCCCTGCCGCAGGACCGGCTGCTCGATCTTGATCGGGACCTCGGCATTAAGCTCGGTCACGAACCGCTGGATCACCTGGGCCGCCACGTCGCCGTGACGCTTCTCCCGACCGCGCAGGATGATCTCCACCTTGACCTTGTCGCCCTTGTCCATGAACTTCTTGGCCTGTTCCTTGCGCACGCCGAGATCGTGGTCTCCGATGCGCGGCGACAGACGGACCCCCTTGACCTCGACGGTCTTGGCGTTGGCCTTCTGCTTCCTGGTCTCCTTCTCCTTCTCGTACTTGTAGCGGCCGAAGTCGATTATCTTGGCCACCGGCGGCTCGGACTTGGGCTGCACCACCACCAGGTCCAGCTTCCGTTCCTTGGCCTCCACCAGCGCGTCCGGAGTCTTCATCACGCCCAGATGCTCGCCGGTATCCTCCACGATGACCCGCAGCTCGGGTTCGCGAATTCTCTCGTTGACCGGATAGATTACCCGCTGCTGTTGCTGTGGGCTGCGCTTTCGTCTCGAAATCCTCAAGGCTGTGGAATTTAGGAAATAATGAATGCTGGCCAAATGATAGGGGTTTTGGGCAATCCTGTAAAGTTTCCGGGGGCGAGGCCGCCCCTAGGGCAGGGCAAACGAAATGACGCGAGACGGACGGCAAAGTTGCCTTCTCCGGCCAAAAAGCCGATAATCATCGGCGTAACCGTCAGTCGAATGCCCACCCTGGCCGACAACCGACGTTCGCTGCGCGACTTCCAGGTGCTCGACGAGTTCGAGGCCGGCTTGGTGCTGACCGGACAGGAAGTTAAGTCGGTCCGGGACGGGCAGATGAAGCTGACCGGATCCTACATCACCGTCGCGAACGGGGAGGCCCGGCTGATCAACGCCCACATCCCGCCCTACCCCAAGGCCGGCAAGATCAAGGACTTCGACCCGACACGCACCAGAAAGCTGCTGCTGCACAAGCGAGAGACATCCAAACTGGCCGGCAAAATGGACCAAAAAGGGTTGACTTTGGTACCGATTTCTGTCTATACTAGCGGTTCCTGGATCAAGCTGAAGTTCGGTTTGGCTCGCGGCCGCAAGGAATTCGAAAAGAAGGAGCAGAAGAAGCAGAAGGACATTGCCCGGGACGTTCAGCGCGACCTCAGGATGAGAAACTGACCGACTGAGGCCGGCCCGCCCACCGCCGTCCGCCGCAAGCCGACCATCGCCGATGGCCGCCTGCCGGGGGATGACAGGTATCGACGGGAGATCCTTTCACGGTATGCCGACCGAGGGCGCCCGCACCTCGCAAATCCCAGGGCAATGACATACACGCCAATTTTGTCAGCAAGGTGAAGAGCGCGATCGCTTCGGCCTTCTCGCCCGTCACTGCTTCGGCGCTCGCCTAGGTGAATGCCCATCCGGCCCGACGACGTTCGATAGTCGGGATCCGGGTGTCATATATCGAACTGGGTCCGCACCCTTCTCCGTAGTGCGGTCCGACCTGGCACGGAGATAGGGACGACGGGTTTGGTCCGTCTAACACCGCTGTCCCGAACCCCCAAGACGGAATACGCCGGTAGAAATATCGCGGAGCGACTCACCAGACGGGAGTTCAAATCTCCCCATCTCCACCACACCGGGGACCCTGAGAAAATCGGGGTCCCCGTTGTGCTTAAGAGAAAAGATTTGAAGGGCACGAGAGGTCCGGTCGACATCGACCGGACCGGTGCGCAGTGCCCAGTACCCGAGTCGGAGCGAGGGAAATCTCCCCATCTCCACCACACCGGAGACCCTGAGAAAATCGGGGTCCCCGTTGTGCTTCTGTTTGCCGGAGTGGTGCGCGGGCAGTCTTAACAGGCCAGCTTACCCTCTTTTCCGGGTCAGGCCGGAGACAGAAGGCTCGAACAGGCTCAGGAAGGCGTCTTTTGGACCTGTAAAAGGACCGATGGCCAATCTATTGACAGTTCGAGCGTTTTGTGGTACTTTCCCCTGTTCTTAGTTCTTGCGCGTATTGGACGCGCATTGAATGTTCAAGGACAAACCGAGCCGAGGGGCTCGGAGGAGGAGAGGAGATGAAAAAAAGCAGCATCGCCATTCTGGCGGCCCTCGTGGTCGCCGGAATTCTCGTGGCCTACTCGATCGCCGTCTACGGCGGTCGGGTAATCGAAGCCGGTGACGGTCTCCTGACCGACATCGGCGACTACATCGGCGACTACATCGACGACCAGGCCGGCGACAGCGGCGGCGAGGCCACCCCGGCCGAGCCGCAGGTCGCCCAGGCCGACAACAGCGGCGGCGAGGCCGGCGACGACCAGGCCGGCGACGACCAGGCCGGCGACGACCAGGCCGGCGACAGCAGCGGCGGCGACGACGAACCCACCGCGGCCCAGCCCCCCCAGGCCCCCGCGGCCGAGCCCACGACCTCCCACCAACCAAGCGGCCGCGTCCCCGTCGACACCCGATACCGCATCCAAGGTATCGCGAGTGACTACCTCCCTGGACAGGCGACTGTCCGGGAGGAATCCGATGGGGTGGTCGAGATCTCCGGGAACGCCACCTTCCGGCCAGCCCAGCCGGCAGTGGCCCCGATGGCAGCTCCGGCCGGGTCTATCCCGGTGACTGAGCTCGGCCCCGGGATCTGCTCGGCGGTCGTCGATCGCCGGGCAGAACAGACGGTGATCACCGTCGGCGGCTC
>JBDRRB010000002.1:0-9042 GCA_043825985.1 bacterium
GCAGCCACCGCTCACCACTTCGCTCGCCGACGACGCCTACGGCGCGGGCAAGGGCCGGGTGCAGTAGGCGCGCTTACGCTTGGTATTTGTCCTGACGGACGGCCTTCTTGCCCCTCAGGCCGGCCGGGCCTCCGGCGCACGCCGCCGCGGAAGGAATCGGATCCGTCTAAACTTCTGTCATTGCGAGGGAGGCCGTAGGCCGACCGTGGCAATCCCGTCGGCGTCTGTGCTGCGGCCGGGATCGCCGCGTTCGCTCCGCTCGCCTGCCGTCGCTCGCAATGACACAATCGATGCCATTCCCGCCCCCGCCTTCGCAAGGGCAGGCCCCGACGGGAATCCACGATTCAAAATGACGGATCGACCATTTCTGACGAGCGGACGCCCCCTTGATCTTTAGCCTGAACTTGGCTAACATCCCTGCGTCCAGGCACTCGTAGTTCAACGGATAGAACGTGGGCCTCCGAAGCCCAAGATCAAGGTTCGATTCCTTGCGGGTGCACCATGCAGAAACCCCATTAACGTGGGGTTTTTGCTTATTCGATCGAGAATACAAAAACGTTTTTGCTGACGATGATACCACCGTCCCGAAACAGCAAATGGTTATCAGCATATCGTCCCGTACCCACCGGTACCAGGTACTTAGGTACCTGGTACCAAAGGGACAGGTGACGAGTTTTCACCTTGTCGTCCCGGAATCCGAGCCGGGCGAGGATATCCGAGACCCAGGAGAATTTACGATCGGATCGTGGATCCCGGATCTCCTGCCTCACGGCGGTCGTCCGGGATGACATTATTAAATAGAGATGCGGTCGTCCGGGATGACATCCATTTTTAGGCAGCGACGCTCGGCCTTCCGGGTCGACAATTGAAAATTGTAATTGTCCGGAAGACCCAGAGAATCAGTACAATCACAAAACACCGGTCTCGGCCGGCGTTTTAGCTAAGGGCCCAGCCGGACGGTCGTTAGCCGTAGTAGCTGAGCGCACCATCGGTTTCCCCTTCCAACAAGTCCGCAATGGATTCGTAGGAAGAGTCACCCCCAGAAACTCCAGAGTCACATAACTCCCACATGAGTTCCTCGGGCGTGTCGATGTGACTGACCCCACAAAAGGTCACCCGACCATCGAACTCGTCGACAGTCAAGGTTGACCGATCATAGAACCCGTCCCTCTTCACCTCGACTGACACCTCCTTCGTGTCGATGAGTTGCCGCAAAGTAAAGACCACAGCGTACCCATCCTCCACCTCCTCCATCTTCGGTGGACAGGCCAGGGTGATCTCACCCCAGGCGGTCAAAACGAGCTTCGTGTCGAGTCCGACCACGATGCTCCACCCGTCGCCTAGGGCATCCAGCACGTCAAAAATATCCCACATTCTCTCCTCCCTTTCCGCCGGGCTCCTTGGCCGCGACAAGCCTTCTTACCGCATTCTGAATATTCTGTCAAGTCTTAGTTTATTGTATGGAAAAGCCTAGTTAAGTCAACTTAAGCTTAATCTAACCATCCGTGTTGCCCACCCCTTGACATAATTCTGAATATGTGCTAAAGTGCTACGTCAGGCTGAGACGGCCGACCACCGGAAGCGAAAGCCGAAGGTGTGACGGAACTTTGAAAAAACTGCCCAACCAAACGGGAAGATGGAAATATAAAGGAGGAAATACCTCCGAAAACAGAAAGGCCTAGCCGCCTGTCCCCTACGGACTAAAGCTAGTGGAGACGTTGGCATATCGCCTGTACACGTCCACGAACGGTTCGCGAATAGCGAACCGGGTGCCGCTCCCAGAAATGAGCGGAAATAGCGCGATAGTTGATTGTTTTTTGCTAGGGAGCCGACTCGAGGAGAGTGCGGTTCCCGGAGGATTTGAACATGACGACAGAGACCACCCCCGCCGCCCTCGCCACCACCCCCAACACCCGCTTCGACAAGGGCGCGACCGTGCCCTTCGAGGAGCTCCCACCCAACAGCGTGGCCCTGGACGGCTACTGCCAGGGGCCGGCCGTCGATGCGACCGGTCGCAGGTTCTCCTTCGATCACCACGCCGGATGCCTCCGGATGGTCACGAAGGCGACCTGCGAGCAGGTCCGGGAGGCCATCTGCCTCGGCCTGCCGATCGACGGAGAAACCGTGGTCTATGTCAACGACATAGACGCCGATACGGTCTTGTCGGTCTGGCTGCTGGCCAACCCGCTCCGGGCCTGGGAGAAGGAGGTCGAGGACCTCGTCGCCCAGATCGGGCGGACCGACGCCCACGGGCCGATCTTCGCGGCGCACCCGCTGCACCGCGAGATCACCGCGCCCTGGGGGAAGGACGCGGAACCGCAGAGCACCGAGATGCTCGAGCGGTTCGTCGGGAAGGTCACGGCCTTCCTGGCGGGCGAACTCAAGATCGCCGAGCGCCCCGTGCGCGAGGAGATCTCGAGGGGCTACGGGTGGTCGGCCTGCACCGGGTGGAAACCGGTGGAGTCGTCGACCGCGTTCGACGGCTTCTACCGGGCGGGGTTCGTTCTGGGCTTCCTGTACCAGGAGGCTCGCGGCGGCGGTCTGAATTACACCGTCGCCAAGGCCAGCGACCTCGTCGCGGCCCCGCTCGGTCCCGGCTCGAAGGCCCGGCCGGTGACCTCGGTCGAGCAGTTCGAGGAGACCATCCTCGGCGAGCTTGGCCGAGCCGAGCAGACGAAGAACCCCTCCCAGGACCTCTCGAGGACCTGGGGTGGCGGAACCTCCATCGGCGGCGGCCCGCGAAACGAGGACGACTCGTCCTCGTGCCTCACCCCCGAGGAGGTGCTGGGAGTTTTCCAGCGCTTCGTCGCCTAGCCGGAGACCCGGGGGCCCAGGCCTAGCGAACCTGGACCTCTCACCCCGCAAGTCCGTCGGACGCAACATCCGGCGGCTGAATCGAGTCAGGCTTACCTAGGCCGCTAGGGCCTCCCTGCTCGAACTTCTCAAAAGCACCAGCCATTCTCGGCCGGTGCTTTTTAGTTTTGGTACCTGTCACCATCTACCCACATTAGGGACAGGCAACGGTGATACCCCCTGTCATCCCGGGCCTGACCCGGGACCAAGAAACCGAAGTCAATCACCAAAAAATGTCATCCCGGCCCGAGAGCCGGGACCCAGAAACCAATATCCACCGGTACCAGGTACTTAGGTACCTGGTACCAAAGGGACAGGTGAGAGTCAGGCACTACCTACTACTCGGGATCACTCCATCGCCTCCAGCAGGATCAGCTCGATCTGGTCGTCCAGGTCGGGCGGATCGGTCGGCAGACTGGCCAGACCGGACACGCCGGAACGTATCTTGGATCTAGCCGACTCATTCAGCTCCTCTCCCTGCTCGACCGCCAATTGCTCAACCATGGCCATGAACCGCTTAAACCGATCGGTCCAATCCTCCTGGCCATCCTTCAGCTTGTGCAACTCACCGGCCGCATTTTCCGCACGGCGGACCACCTCCCTTACCCGCCCGCGTATCCGATCAGCCTCGTCCGCTGCGGCCAACTCGGGCTCAATCTCAGTAGCCAGCTGTTTCTTCAGTTCGCCGGCCCGCCCGATCACCTTCAGGATGCCTTCAGCCGTCTTGTCTTTCTTCTGCCCCTTCTTAGGCAGTTCCGGCTTCCTGGTTGCCAGAACCTTGTCCAGATAAAAACGGGCAGCGGCCAACTCGGACGACAGGCTCTCCCGCAGCTCGTCGGTCATGAGCTCTGCCTGAACTTCTGGTTTCGACGGCAACGATTCGGTACCGACCGGTTCCTTGTCCATCCTGTCCTTCCCTCCACCCCGCCTGCCCTTACGAACGCCGTCCAAACCCTTCAGCAGCGAACCGAACAAGCCCGACCCCACGTTGCCGCCTTCGGACATGACGGTCGGATTCGCCTCTGGCTTATAAACTTCTTCCTGTCCGGAATCGTAGCTGGAATCGTCATAGGACATCTCAACTGACTCCAGCGCATGCAGACCGTAAGGATAGCTAGCATCCTCCTCCACCCGAAGGAACGGATACGCGTCGCGCCCGACGAAGTAGTCCCCGTCCGACAGATCATAGCAGGCCCCCTGACTGCCGCTCCCGTAGATGAAGTAGAGACGGCTGCCCGAGGCGGAGAGACTGCGTCCCGACCCGCCGATCGGCACTATTTGACTGTCCCGAATCGGCTCGCTTCCTGGATGGAAGTACTCGGTCAGTCGACCGTTTCTGATTCGTAGCACCTGAGTATAGCCGGAATCACGACCGGACATTGCCTCGATCAGCCGAAGCTGTTCCTGCGAAAGCTCTCTTTTCTCTGGCACGACGGCGATGATCTCCTGCAGCAGCTCTCTGGCCCGATCCGGATCGGGCATCAGCCGATGGCCAAACGCATCCTCCTCTTTCAGGAGCTTGTTCAGCTCACGCCACTTTTCGCCGACCGAAATCCACTCGGAGTAACCCATTCCCAACTCGTCATACCGACGGTCCATGGCCCAATTGACCCGCTCGGAAAACGTCTCCACTTCTCCCTTGACCTCCGGCACCAGGGCCTGACGTCTTTTCAGCTCAATCAAAGCCGATTCCGACTTAGATTCGATAAGATCCATTAATTCCATGGCCGAGCCGGGGTTGGCATCGTCTGCGGACTGCAGACATTCACCAGCCATTTCCAGACGATCCTTGATCCATCTCACGTCATCGACGGACAGGCCGGAAGATGAACCGTCTGCCAAGATTGACCTCAAAACCGGAAGAAGCTGACTGTACCTTTCCTTGGCTGGCCCCAAGAGCCTTTCCCTCTCCTCCTTCAGGAGGGCCATCTTCTCCTCGGAGTCCCACCGGTTATGGGCCAGACGAACTGATTCCTCAGCTTCCTTTGCAGTGTGGAAATAGGTCACCTTGAAAGCATAAGAATGATCTTCCGAAAGATAGTCGTAGGTCATTTTCCAGCCCGGCCAGGCAAATATCTCGCTCTTCTTGAAGAGAGTGTCACACGTAACCGGTCTGACGCCGACGCTCTCGAATGACGGCAGGTTCTTGCCCTTCTCAAATTTGATCGACTTGAATTCTGGCAGCCGAAAATCCCTCCAGGCCTCGTCCAGAATTTTCTGATCGGCCGCAGACCTCAATCCTTCCAGGTCCGACGCAGTGACATTGGTCGAAAGGCCGGTACTCGCGAAAGATATCCTGGTCCGATCCTGAACACCGATCTTTGGCAGGTCCTCTGGCTGCAGGGAAGCAATCAGTTCCGCAGGAACGTAGATCTCGGCCCGATGAGAATTGCGATATTCGTCGTAGGAATACGACACGTACAGGGACTGTCCGCGGACTTCGAAAGTATTGGGAAAGACCTGATCTATCTGGACCAGCAATTCAGGAGAGTACAGTTCATGCAGATCCAGCCGCAGATATGGATCTAAAATATTGGCCCCCTCTATACTGGAAACTCCATGAAGTTTGTCACGATACCAGTCGGCCATGTTAGGGAGATCGAATAGCCCTCCGCTGCGGATACGAAGTCTCCGCAGTTCGCTGATCACCTCCCTATTATGAATGACACATGGCATCTCAACATTTCCTTTAGCCATAAACCGGGCAAATTCGGTCGCTCCCTCCTCACCGGAAATCACCTTCTCGTCCTCGAAAAGGGTGTCATAAGGACGGCTCTTCAGGCTGTGGGAAGTCTTTCTGACCACGACACCCCCTTCTGAATCAAGAGCCGTTCCTTCTTCTCGAGCGACAAGCAGGTTAGGCGCTATCTCCAACAGCCACTTTGGATCAACCGGCTGACAGACACGGGCATAGGTCTTTGATGTCGCCATGATGTCGGCGGCAATCATCAACTTCGGTTTGATGTCAAAAGCGGCGGAACTGGGATGTATAAAAACATCGTCTAGTTTTCCCTTACCAGCCGTAGTATAAGTAAAATGGCCATCAGCTACCACCAGCTGGTTTATCAGTCCCGAAGCGATACATTTTTGGATGGCTTCCGAATCTGCATCCTTAACATCACGGTCGGCCGAAATACCGACTCGACGAAGCCTATCCATCAGTTGGGTCCGTATTTCCTTTGCCTCTTCCAGTCGAATTGGACTCAAAAAATTACGGTGTGCCCATCCATTGCTGAATCCCGTTGCAGACCATTCTCGACCGGCATTCAACAGTCTCATGAAGTCAGACCCGTTCTGGTCAAATTTTTTAGTCGCCTCGTCAGCTTGTTCCTTCCTGTCCTTAGGCCGGACAAAAACTGATACGGACGTACCCATCATGGCCGCCACAGTGCAAATACTGCCGACACATCGAAACTTCTCTGCCTCGATGACCATACGAGCAATCTCCGGACTAAGTGGCAGATCCTCCATCTTACGACCAAGCTCGGTAATATTCTCATCCTCATCGAGCGCACCAAGTACCTTAAGCTTGTCTATTGCCTGCGAAAATGCCTCGACATTTGGCCGATCGATGAAGTCGAACTTTCTAACGTCGTTCAAGCCGACGGCCTTCATGGCCAAAACGACATGAGCCAAGTCGGAATGCCTAATCTCCGGTTCCTGGAAATCTTCCCTGCCTTTAAATTCTGCCTCGGTAAAGAGTCGATAGCAGGCACCGGGGGCAGTTCGCCCGGCCCGACCCTTCCGCTGCTCGCAACCGCTTTTGGCGTGAGGCCAAGCCCTCAGTTCACCGATGCCAGTCTGATGATTAAACCGGTTCTGCTTAATTAGGCCCGAGTCAATGACAGACGTGACGCCGTCGATGGTGACCGAGGTCTCGGCAATGTTGGTGGCTACGATGACCTTGCGGCGATTGCATGGCTGAAAGACCCTATCCTGTTCTTCGGCCGGAAGTGCGCCATATAAAGGCAGCACCTCAACCGGCAGTCCGAGACTCTCCACTTCCCGAATGGTCAGGTTGATCTCGCGTTCGCCGGGCATGAAGATCAAAACATCACCATCCTTACCGTCATTGATTATCTCCTTGACCTTTTGTGCTGCAGCCTTGGTGACATCACGAGGGGTTTGTTTCTCGTAGTTTAACTCGACCGGAAACATCCGGCCCGGTGCCTCGACCACCGGAGCCTCGTCGAAATATTGGGCAAACTTCTCCTTGTCGATAGTGGCTGAGGCGACGATCACCTTAAGGTCCGGCCGTCCAGCCTCTCGCCGATTCTTCTGGGTCTGCTTGAGCAGACCAAGTACCCAGTCGATGTTCAGGCTGCGTTCATGGGCCTCGTCGACCATAACCACGTCGTACTCCTCAAGCAGCGGATCTGACAGCAGCTTGTGCAGCAAGATGCCGTCGGTCATGAAATTGGCCCGTGTCCCCTCATTGGTCCGGTCCTCGAAACGGACCTGATAACCGATCTCGTTGCCGACCTCCCCGCCGTTCAGACGGGCCACATACCTGGAGACGGAACGGACGGCTACCCGACGGGGCTGGGTTACAGCGATCCTCGCCTCGGGAAAAGCCTCCAATATGTAGAGCGGCACGCGAGTCGACTTACCGGAACCGGTTTCACCGACGATTACGGAACTCGGATTGCCGTGTACCGTCTCCATGATTCTCTCCCGGTAGTCGTCCATCGGCACATGCGGAAATTCCCGTCTGGGCCGCCGGTTCCTTTCTGGCCCCTTTCGTTCCGGAACTTCCTGTTTCCTCCGACCTGAACTAACCGAAACGGACTTCATTCTATCGACAGAACCTCGACCATCACGTTCATTGTCTCGACTGCTTGACGGTTGCGAATCGGATTCCATCCGACTCGCTCCGCGAGCGATTGATCCTTCTGCCATAAAGTTAAGATTCAAAAAACAGGTTAACCCTCATTTCCTGTCCGTCAGCGTAATCAATCGTGACACCGAATGGCCTGGATATATAGACAGCGGCAAGGAGCGGCAAGGTCGGCAAATCTCCCTTTAGGCATAAAATCAGACCCGGACGGAAATGTTCGGCCAAAATTCCAACAAACCTGACGGTACGCGTAACCAGATCGAAATCGCCTTCAGTCTGTCCCCATATTTCGGACAGATCGACAAAGATTTCCGGTGACGGAAGCGGCACCTCCGAAACCGGAACGACACCTTCCTTCAGACGAACGATCTCGTCCCAGACCTCGGTCCTCACCCCGTCCGGCCGCAGCGGCTCGACGCTACAATGACTGAAAAGCAGCACCAACATCCCGTCCGGAGAGCGCCATACGGCCTCGGTCGACAAGTCATAAATGGTAGCCATGACAAGAGCCGAAACCAGCGGAGACAGGCCGTCCGGTATCTCCGCCGCCGTTCCCTGAACCTGCAGCGCAACGTCATAACGCAGGTCAGAAACGCTGCTCGGTTTAGAAGGATCTAAAAGAGCCATCTCCGGCCTAACGACCGCATATTCGACGGCTTCTCTTATTCCCATGACGAGCAATGCCATACTGTAAATGAATATTAATTTTTATCACGAGAAATTATAACAAAAAACGGACCAAAACGGTCCGAAACACGGCTGATGAACTAAACAGCTACCTGCCCCGCTTAGCCAACCGATAGGCCGCGTACCAGAACCGATGTCCAGGCAGTTCCCAGGTGCCGACGTAGGACTTCCGCTCGCCGCCGAACCCCAGCTTGAAGCGGGTCACGCCGGCCCACGGATGGTCGGCGGCCGCACCTTCCGGCGCCACGCCCCAAAAATCGTACTTCCTGAAACCGGCCTGCTTAGCCCAGAGCATGATCTGCCAGTGCAGCTGATGTGGAGCCATCAGTTCACGTTTCTCGGACGACGAGGCACCGTGCAGGTAGGTGGCCATATCGCCGAACCCGCTGACCAGCGCTCCGGCCAGCGGCTGACCGTCGTGCTCGGCCAGAAACAATCGAACCGACATTTCATCGCTCTTGTTGACGGCCAACGAACGCAGCATCTGCTCGTAATAGTCTGGCGAGTGGGTACGGAACTCGTCGCGATCGGCCGTCTCCGCAAGCAACGACTGGAACGAAGCGATGTCTTTGGCATAAGTCGCCCCGTCCAACGGATCGGCCTGCCGCACGGTCACCCCCCTCTTTTCGGCCAGACGGATGTTGTAGCGGGTCTTGGGCTTCATG
>JBDRRB010000003.1:0-3726 GCA_043825985.1 bacterium
GCCGGTCGTCTTCCGCAATCGAACTGCCGGTCGATCCAAGGCTGACTGGCGTGAAGCGGCCGATCTGATCCGCATATTGTTCCGTTTGTCGCAGCGACGTCGGTTCAGGGGTTGACAGACGGTCTTTTTCCGTTTAAGGTCAGCTGTCGCATCGCATTAGGCGCGGTGCGGGGAGGAAAGGATGAGAACTGTAAATCTGATCGTGACGGCCTTGGTGGTCTGCCAGGCCTTGGTTGGCTGTAGCCGTTACGAGGACGACGTTCGACGTGAGCCGCAGGTATCCAGCAGTGACCAGCTGCTGGAAAAGCTGCTGGCCGAAGCCGGAGCCGAATTGCAAGTAGCTGAAAACTCTCTGACCAAGGCAAGGTCAGACCACGATGAGTTTCGGGCGGTCCTGTCCGGTGACCTGGACCTGCACCGTCTGCTGCTCTCCACCAGCTTATCCGGCGGATCAGTTGAGACGGCGCTCGATGCCATGCGTGACTCGAATGCGTTGGCCAGGACCAGGCTGGTCGGAATAGGCAATCAGGAGAGGGAGGAGAGATTGCTTCACCTGGGTGAAGCGATCGTCTTGGCGAAGATGGTACAGTGCACCGCCAAGTCGGTCAGCTTGGCCAGGGATTTGGCACTGGGTAGCGAGACGGCGGTCTATGCTCATTCAGCCTGCAGCGGGTCGGTACTGCTGGCCAACAGCAAGATCGTCAGTCGGGCCTCCTCCGAGGACATGACTTTTAGCCGACAGTTCGGCTATCTGTTCCGGACTCAGAACAGCCTATCCCATGCGGTCATCGGCTCGATCGAGCCGGTCGTCAGGCTGCGGAGTAAGCGGAGCTGCGCCGCCCGACAGTAGTCAGTCGATCGGCGGCCAATGCCAGTTTGTCTCGACGATCCCCTTGAGGGTCGTCTTTTTGTTGGCGTGAACTCTCGTCACGAGTAACTATTTAGATATCGTGGATTCCCGCCTTCGCGGGAATGACACTGCTTTCCTGTCCAGCACTGAGAGATAGCTAGTTTTTTGTTTGCTCGGCTTGACCGGTCGGCCGATTTGGGCTAAGGTCGGTCATCGCATCGCATCAGGCGCGGTGCTGGGAAGACAGAGATGAAAGAGGAAAAGAGAAACATCGCACCTTTTTAAACGGCCCCCATTCGTGGTGGCCGTTTGTTTTTGGGAGGTTTTCGGTTCTGCTTCGGCGGTCGGTGTTGACGGCTAATTCGCTTCGCTGTAAGTTGTCGTCTTGCCTCGGTTGAGGCGTAGGAAAGGAGACCCGATGAAGGGCAAAGGCTTGGCCGCGATGACGGCCGCAACGGTTCTTTTCTTGGCAACGACGGTCGGCTGCGAAGATCGAAGCGCCGAACAGTTGATGCAGTCCGAGGCCCAGATCCATAGGCTGCTGATGGAGAAGCAGCTCAAGGCGCTCAACAGGGCGCTGGACCAATCCTGGTCACTGAGCGAGCGACTCAAGCGGGAACGGCCGGACTGCGATGTTTTCCAGAGTAAGATCAACGCCGCCCAGAAGGTCGCTCTCGATTCGTATCGCCTCATGATCGACCGGAAGAACATACTGAGCGACCTGCGCAGTGCTGTCGACGTCAGACTGTCCGCAGCCGAGGTCGAGCAGCTGTCCGCAGCCGCCCTCTGCACCGCCCGGACCGTAAACCTGTCCGCCGAGCTGGTGCTCGATCGAGATACGAACAATTGGTCCGGGATGCCTGTCTGCAGCAGCCGGGTACGCGAGGACTATCCGACCTGGTCCGGGCTGTCCACGTCCCCGCTGAAGTACCGGTTCGAGGATGCCCTGACAAAACAGGAGGCAGTCGTTGTCGAGATGGTCGACGTTCTGGCCTCGGACCTGAGAGAGCGAAAAAACTGCGGCCCGGCTCCGGGCGCGCAGTAGTCCAAAATTATCTTGTCGTCGTTTTCGTCGGGCCCCTCACTGAGGGGTTCTTTATTTTCGTATTTTGGTACCTAGTCCTCAAAGGGGCGAGGGCTATGGCGCCTACTACCGTCATTTTCGATGAGGCAGGTCTCGGTCCGCCCCAGCTCCAGCTCGTCGATCGTCATCCGTTCGGTCGAGCGCAGGCCGTCGAGCGTGTGCAGTTCGGTGCGCGCGACCAGCTCCAGTTCGACCCGGAAGTCGTCGGTCGACAGTGACGGCAGCGGGCGGTCGATTTCGCGGACATAGGTCGAGTCGGGAGCGGACGACTGCCACAGCTCGCCCACGAGCGGTACCGACTCGCGCCAGGTCGGGCGCCCGTCCGAATCGGTCAGCGACAGGTCGATCCAGAGCGAGTCCGGCTCCGGGCCGAGCTGCCAGACGGTCTGGGCCAGCAGTCGCGGCCGGCCGTCCTCGTCGAGTTCGGTCCGGCAGCGCATGGCGGTGAGACGCGTTCCGTCGGCGAACTCGACCGCCGGTTCGTCCGAAGGCGGCAGTCCGTCGAACTTCGGTCCTTCCATGTACGACGACCAGATCCAACCGTACAGCGCGAAACGTCCGGCCGACTTTCGAAGCGGGCCGAACGGCAGCGCCAGTCGCCCGCGACCGTCGGGATAGTGCGGCCGCGTCCAGCCGGTCGCTAGGAACTGCGCCCGGTAGGTCGGCAGGTCGTTCTCGTCGAAGGCCAGGAACTGCACGTCGTCCGGGACCGGATAGTCGGCGGTGCCGAACTGTTCGGTTCCCAGGAAGATGTAGTGCGCCGAGTAGACCCGAGCGCGCGACGAAAGATGGGGGAGCAGGCGGTAGCTGGCGGCGACCGGAGCGTCCGGCGGAACCTGCGACACGATGCATCGGGCGTCGGCGGCGTCGGCCCGTCCCTCGCCGGACCAGAGGCGTGCCGCGACCGACGGCAGCGGACCGAGCGCGAGCGAACCGTAGGCCGAGGCGAACAGGAGCAGCAGCGCGGCCAGCGTTTCCGGCTTCCGGGCGGACAGCAGGCCCTTCAGCCGGCGCGACAGTCGGGGCAGTCCGTCCGTGGCCGCCAGAAACAGTCCGGGCAGGAACAGCGTCGCGTAGTGCGTGCCGGTCACCATCGAGCTGCCGCCGGGCGCGCCGAGCAGGATCTGCAGCAGCGGTCCGAGGGCGAGCACCAGCGGTCCGAGGGCGAAGGCCGGCAGCAGCAGGAGCGGCAGCAGGAAGCCGAGCAGCATCTCGACG
This sequence comes from bacterium, assembly GCA_043825985.1. Classification (GTDB taxonomy): domain Bacteria; phylum Patescibacteriota; class Patescibacteriia; order SG8-24; family SG8-24; genus UBA1561. Next base: position 3,153 of record JBDRRB010000003.1, read on the forward strand.
TTGCCGAACGACGCGACATGCCGGATCACCCGGAGCGGATGTGCCGCGGCATTCGCCAGCACGCCGCCGAACGACTGGGCCTCGCCCAGCCAGGCGTAGTAGGCCAGGAACTTGTAGGCGCCGGCCGGAGCGTAGTGCGCGGTTATTCGGGTCGCCAGCACGAACCACGATGCGCCGAGAGCGATCGGTCCGGCAACCCATCGCCAGCCGCGCCGCTCGACGAACGCCAGCAGTCCGACCGCCGCCACCACGAGCGACACGTCCTCGCGGAATAGCATGGCCGCTGCGGCCCAGAGCGCGAACCGTCCCGGACGCCGGTCGTTGTAGGCGACGAGCATCAGGAACAGGAACGGCAGCGCGAACGGCAGCAGGTGGAACTCGAACAGGTTGGCGTTCTGCACCGACGGGTTCAGCAGCCAGGCCGCGGCCAGGACCAGCGGCCAGATCTGTGCTGCGCCGGATTTTTTTGTCAGGCGTCCCTTCGCCAGCCGCCAGACCGGCCAGGCAGTGACGGCCAGCGCCGCGGTCTGTAGTATGAGGAGAGTCCGCGGGTCGGGCCGGAGCGCGTAGAGTG
>JBDRRB010000004.1:0-42412 GCA_043825985.1 bacterium
AAATCGCCATGGATAAGGCGTACGGGGACAAGAAGACGCGCGGAAGCGTCAAAAGAAAAGGCGGCATTCCCGTTGTGCCACCGAAATCCAACGCGAAACGACCGTGGAGATATGACAAGAAGATCTACAAGAAACGTAATGAGATCGAGCGACTCTTCCACCATCTCAAAAACTTCAGAAGAGTCGCTACGCGTTATGACAAACTCGACATCATGTTCCGTGCATTCGTTGGATTCGGTCTTACGATGCTTGCACTTAGGTAATGTGAACAGTACCTAGCTTTATGGCCGGCAAGAGGAAGCTTTTGATTGGTTTGGTTGTTGTGGCGGTGGTCATCTCTGCCGCCCTCATTCTGCCTTACGTCATGTCGGAGACGGCGGGACAAGTCGATGGAATCTGGCCATGAACAGGTTCCGACTCTAAGTTACGACGATTACATGAGGGAACGGGGTGAGCTCGATCTGCTGGCGCAACGCGAGACGAATCCCGAAGGAAGGATCGTCACCAGGGAATTTGTCGGTCGGTTCTCGGACAAAGAAATCGCCGAAAATGGGCTCGACGAGACGTTCGTCGATACGGTGCTCACCCGCGGACCTGATGCCGTGATCACCATGAAGGCAGTCGCTGACCCTAATGAGCGGTCTCCGATAGCTGCCTCGTCTCCGGGGGAGGTCGGCGGTTACGTCCTTTTTGCCGGGGAGAATCCGGAGGGCGTGATGATCATGACGAAGGACCGGTCTCTGGCTAGGAAAATCTACGACCGGCTCGTCGATTACCTGCAGGATGAAGAAGACGGGTTAGCGATGGAGAAAGCCATGTGGGATTTTGAGGACAAGGACAGCGAAGATTATCCCGGCGTGAAATTGATCCGACGGCTGGCTTGAGGGTCGCAGGTGAATCAATTATGCGAGAACAATTCGGTTATCAGCCTCCAGAAGCAGAGAATTGGTCAGCGGAGGGGCAGCGAGAATCGGCCGAGGAACGTGGTCCGGAAAGGATCGAGGGATTTGATGTCGGACTGAAGAGGATTGAGGCCAAGGTACGGCAGTTGCTTGCGGAAAAAGATAGGCTCTTGCTTGCGGTGAGCGGGAAGTCCGGTTCCGGAAAAACTGAGTTGGCGAGACAGCTCGGCGAACGTCTTCGCGGACAGGGAGTTGAGACGACCGTGATCAGCACCGACGACTTCTACGAAAATGACGACCCGGACAATCCGCAGAAAAAGGAATTGAATCTGGGAAGGCTCCATGACGTCATCGCCAAGCTTCAGGACGGCCATCCGGTCGATCGTTACGAGCCGGCACCGGCGATAATAGTCGAGGGGCTGCAGACCATAGACGACGGGGTCGTCGGACAAGCGCCGGACCTTCGGGCCTATGTCGAGACCGGTTTTGGCCAGAGAATGGGGCGGCGTCTCGTGCGCGACGACCGGAACGGCCACCGCGATCCGAAGAAGTCCCTGGAAGTATTCGTGAGTGTCGCAGTCAACCATCCCGAACTGGTTCAGAAATTCGAAGGCACGCCGGACACGAGTGGGTGCGATTTCCTGATAGAGAACGACTACAGGGAGGAGGGCGATCCGGGTATCGCGGTCCGCGGCGAAGAGTTGGTCTTTACCCTCGGGGGTGAGGTCAGGGAATCGCGGAAGCTAAGTAAGGAAGAGAAAAAGGCGGTGCTCGCGTTGGGCGTGGAGGAAGGGTGACACCACTGTAGCGGTTATGGTCTTGATAACCCGGGCCGAAAGGCTCGGATTTTGGTATGTTTAATCTGTTTTTAACCGTCAGCTGCAGTCAACTATGGCTTGGGGAGACATTCCGAGAATGGGTTCAAATTCGGAGGGGTTGGGAAGGGACGAGCAGCGGGATGACAGGTATCCGCGAGGGAGTCAGGGAGATTCCGCGAAACGGCGGGCCCATGATCTGAACAGGGCAATGGAAGAACGCTACGGCGGTGGACAGAAGTCGCCGTCGAAGGGTGCGAAGCGGGGGGCCGTTCCCGCCAACGAGACAGCGGCCGGAAAGTCTAAGGAAAAGGCTGAAGGGGTTCAGCCTTGGTTGAATCTGGAGCGGGAGAAGTCGTTTGAGGTGCTGCGGGCGGCCTTTCGTGGGCTTGAGGGCAGCGGCAGCCGTGAACAGCGGGAAAGGAAGTTCAGGGAATGGTTTCTGGATTTCATCAACGCCGCGCTTGAGGCCGGGGACAGGGAACCGTTAGAGCCAGCCGACGTGAGTTCCGTATTCTTGGGTGAGTTTCGGTCCGCGTCTGCCTCCGAGATTGCCGGGACCGACATAATTCGTTCGGTCGTCTGCTTTGAGGACATTTTGCAGTATCAGAGATTGGCGGCACGGATGGACGGCAGGTGTGTGGCGGACGATGGTGGAACATTCATTCCGGGCAAGGCATTTAGCGACGATCACATCATGCACCAGATCGGGCTGATCATATCGGCGGCCGACGACTATTTCATCCAGCACGAGATCCGTCACTCCATCGATCCGCATCTCGACAGTCGATCGGGCGAGGGGCTGGTGCTGACCGAGGCGTTCGCTCTTTATCGGCAGGTCATAGTCGAGTCGGACAGTACGGAGAAAGAACTGTTCGGCGCTCTGGCTAGAGTCCTGAAGAATTACTATGACGACTATTTGGACGAATCTGACCTGCCGATGAGCCAGTCCGAATTCGACCTGGTCTGCGAGAAAGTAGTCGAGACGCTGCGGCAGTCGCGGCAAAAGCATGGCGACCTGGAGACGCAGCGGATGCTGGCCCAGTCCAGAACGATGGCTGACCTGTTTCGGCTGTCTAGGTGATCTGTCGTTTTTGGTCGATCAGAATGAAGCGAGCTGAAATTTAACCGCTAACCATCATGCGTATGGAGATTGAGCACCGGCGACATGAGCCGACTCCGGAAGAGGAGGCCCGAGCTGAGGCCATCATGACCCCGGAACAGCGGCGAATGTCCGAGGAACGAGCCGAGTTTCACTTGCAGGAGCTACCTCCCTGGGACGACTTCGAGGTCAATTCAGTCGACGAGAACTACGAGCGTCGTCAGCCGACACCCGAACAGAGGGAACAGATGATCCGTACCCTAGAAGAGTTAGGTGACCTAATGGCTGGGACGGACGCGCGATGGCAGCTGGATGGTGCGATGAACATATCTCTATACGGCGGCGATTTCATCGGCGTACATAAGGACACCGACATTTCGGTCGAGCCGGAAGACCTGCCGTCCCTCGAGGGCCATCTGCTGCGGCGCGGCTTTGCCCTGTTCGAGAGCCAGACGCGCGACGACGTCAATGGTCCACGTCGTCTGAAGCGGGTCTCGGCCGACCAGGTCCGCCGGTCGGGCGGCGAAAATGTCGCCGTCAACAGGGTTGACGAACGGGGCAAGATAATACCGGGCGGGGACCTTAATTCCATTGACCTGCACCTGATCAGGCGTGATGCCGAAGGTCGTGGCGTGGGTAATAAGGGAACGCCCCTGCCCGAACGGTGGATGTTCCCCAGCCAGCGCGGCATGTCCGGCGGGCCGGAGATCAGCACTAGTCATCCGGCTCGGACTCTCTATTACAAGCTTTACCAGGGACGCAATTACGATTTTACGGACCTGGATCGTTTGGCCGAAACCGGCGTGCTGACGGAGCAGGACATAGATGAGGTCGAACAGGTGCTGGGGGGACGAGCGGGAGGTCAGCCGCGAGAATGTCCATGCGGCCCTGGCTCCAATCGCCGATCGTCTGGCCGGCGCCACTGATCCCGCTGCCACATTTGAGATATTCAAGGACTCTCCGGTGTTTGCTGAGCATATGACTCCGGAGAAGGAAAGTACGTTTAGGCAATTGGCCGGAAGCCTGGCCTCTGCCAAGGACAGGTCTCTCGACGGACTGACCGAAAAGTTGCTGGACGTTTCCGGCGCGGAACAGTGGTATGCCGTTCGGAAAAAGATTATCGATCGCCTGCGGGGCAAGCTGGACGATGAACGGAATGTCCGACGGACTCGGGAGGCTATTGGCAATAATTAAACTTCGTCACGTCATATGAGACTAGCCATCATGACGGTTGTCCTGTCGTTGGTCCTGCTCGGGGCGGGCTGCCTGGAGAATCCGCCGCAGTTTTGGTCGTTGGGTCAGGAACTGGCCGACCAGAAGCCCGCTGAAGAGGCCGAGGTCGACTTGAGTGGGCGCGGGTTGCGAGAACTGCCAACTGGGCTGCTGCAGCGGGAAGGTATAACTTCACTCGACCTGTCCGACAATGCCCTAGGCTCCCTGCCGGCTGAGATCTGGCGCCTGCGGTCCTTGCGAACGTTGGACCTGAGCGGAAACCAGCTGACCGGACTGCCGGCCGAGCTCGGACAGTTGGGTGAGCTGCGAACGCTCGACGTGTCCGGCAACCAGCTGACCGGCTTGCCTTACGAATTAGGTCAGCTGCAGAATCTGAAAACGTTCGACCTGTCCGGAAACGACTACAGCGAGGCTGACCTGGATATTATCGAGGTGATGCTGCCGCCGACGGTCGAAATTAGGCGCTGATTCTTTCGACATGAGTTTGTCTTTTCTAACCAAGAAAGAAATGAAGAACACCTTAACCTTAGTTCTCCTGCTGGCGCTGGTCGTGGCGCCGTCGCTGGTGCCGGTCCGGGCCGCGGCCTCGGTCGCCGAGCGGACCCGGGGCCAGATCCTGCTGCAGGTCCAGCAGCACGGCGAGTCCTACTACATATATCCGGACGACCTGCGGCGGTACTACTTGGGGCGTCCGGCTGACGCCTTCAATGTCATGCGGTCGCTGGGGCTAGGCATCACCGACGCCGACCTGGCCAAGATTCCGCGCTCGACCGACTCCTGGGTCGGCGAGGCCGGCCTGCTGAACCGGGTGCGCGGGCGGATCCTGCTGCAGGTTCAGCAGCACGGCGAGGCCTGGTACGTCTATCCGGGCAACAGCCGACGCTACTATCTCGGCCGTCCCAGCGATGCGTTCAACATCATGCGGAGCTTGGGGCTGGGCGTCACGGACAGCGACCTGTCGACTGTTGCTGTCGGTTCGTTGGGAGCGGGTAGCGGCGGCTCCGGCAGCAGTGACACGTCCGGCAGTTCGGGCAGCGATGGCGGCGGTGCGACAAGCGGCGGCACGGTCACCGAGGACCCGAACTCGATCACCGTCAGCAGCGCGGCTGCGCTCGCGAATGCCATCGAGAGCGCCAACGGCGGCGGCCCCAAGACCATCCTGGTCGAGAACGGGACATACACCCTCGGCGGCATGCTCTGGGTTTCGGCCAGCGGCGTGACCGTGCGCAGCCGTTCGGGCGTCCGTGATGCCGTCGTCCTGCAGGGCGACGGCATGGCCGGCAACGTCTCGCATGTCTTTAACGTCACCGGAGACAATTTCACCGTCCGTGACCTGACCATGAGGCGGGTCGCCAACCACGCCCTCCAGCTGCAGGTCGACGTCGACGGGCTGACCGTCAGCAACGTCCACTTCCTGGACACCGGCGAGCAGATGCTCAAGGTGGCCTACGACGCCGGGAACATGGCGGCCGCCTCGGACGACGGTTTGGTCGAGAACAGCCTGTTCGAGTACAGCGCCGGACACGGTCCGCAGTACTACATCGGCGGGATCGACGCGCACAACGCCCGGAACTGGGTCGTCCGCGGCAACACCTTCTGGAACATCAAGAGTCCGAGCGAGGATATCGCAGAGTTTGCGATTCACTTCTGGTCCGAATCGGAGAACACGCTGGTCGAGAGGAACACGATCGTCAGCTGCGACCGGGGGATCGGTTTCGGCCTGGGCGACCGCGGGCACGTCGGCGGGATCATCCGCAACAACATGATCTACCACGACAGCTCGGAGGGCTTCGCCGACGTGGCGATCGGCCTGGAGGACGCCCGCAATTCGCAGGTCTACAACAATACCGTCCTCATGGCCAACAGCTACCCGAACGCCATCGAGTACCGCTTCGGCAGCACGACCGGCGCCCAAATATACAATAACCTGACCAACAAGGCGATCACCGCCCGCGACGGGGCTTCGGGAACGGCGGCGAACAACGTCACCGACGCACAGTCGAGCTGGTTCGTCGCTCCGGCGTCCGGCAACCTGCACTTGGTCAGTTCGGTCGCAGCCGTGGTCGATCGGGGACGGAGCGTCTCCGGCCTGACCGACGACTTCGACGGGCAGTCGCGCCCGCGCGGCGGCAGCATCGACGTCGGTGCGGACGAGCTGTAGGTTGATCCACTCGTCTAAAAAAAGCCGCCCTCAGGCCGGGGGCGGCTTATTTTTCGGGTGAAGCTGGTCGGTGCGTCAAAGTCAATCTCAGCCCATGTCGAGGCCGAGCAGTCGAGCAGCCGCGAACGCGTCTTCGGGCTCTGTGCCCATGCCGGTCAGCACCCGGACCGAACCGGGACATCTTTCCCTCAGCCGGCGGAGCAGGGTGGAGGTGCCGGTGAAGTAGTCCAGGAGCGAAGCGGGAATGATTCCCGCATCGTCGTCTCTCGCCAGCCCAAGGACGTGCTCCGCCAGTCTTATCTGGGATCCGTAGGTCACGGTCTCTAACAGCCAGTCCGCCTCGTCGGCCGTCAATAGATTCGGAGCTTCCCTTATCAGCTCGAATCTGAGATGTCGGGCGACCAATTCGGTGATGGCCTCGTTGAGTCCGACGAAAATCGGGACGTCCGCGCCGCTTGTGTTTTCGGCCACGTTCATTCTGACACGGCTGGACATCCCGGATCGTTCCGGGGCGATATGGACCAGCTCGCGGCCGTTGTCCTCCCGGCGGGTGACGCGGATTCGCTGGAATGAGGCCAGATGGGCTATCTCATGGCTGGCGTCGTGGGCGAATTCCTTGTTGCTGCCGCGGATGAGATAGGCCCAGCCGCCACGAATCATCCCTCCTGCGGCTGGATCGATCTTTTCTCGGAATTCGTCCCCGTCGAGAACGAGAATCCGTTCGGCGGACAGGTGTTTACTCTGGACCAGCCCAAGAGAGTCCACGAACTGTCCGGCTGCCGTCAGCAGCAGTTCGATCGTCTGAATTTCGAAGGCCGTCGGCTTAAGCGGGACGACATCGGAAAGTTCCGGACTGTAGCTCCAGTAACGCTGCCATAGTCTTTCGACCTGAGACGGATCGTCGCTGATGACCGTCACCTCGTCAAAGAACCGGCGGCACATGGAGTTCCTCCTCTCGCTTGAGTGCCTCATGGCGTCCGAATCGGACAAATCATGTCGCCACGGGTCGTTCGGCCTGTCAATGTCCTGCCATCCTTTCGTCCCGCCGTCCGTCTTTATGCCCAGTCCGGCAGGTGCTACTCTGCAGTCAGATTACTTTTCACTTATTTTTATCCGTTTAACTATGCGTAAACCTATAGTTCTTGCCCTGGCGCTTGCCCTGGCGCTTGCCCTGCCCGGCGTGTCCTGGGCGGCGGAGATGCAGAGCGGCGAGACGGTCACGATCGGGACCAGTCAGGTCATAGATGAGAACCTCTATGCGGCCGGCGGCATGGTCTCGCTGGATGGCGAGGTCCGGGGCGACGCCCACGTGGTCGGCGGCAACCTGACCGTGACTGGTTCGGTGGCCGATGACCTGACCGCGGCCGGCGGATCGCTGGTGCTGCTCGGTCCGGTCGGCGGCGACCTGCGCTTCGCCGGCGGGGACATCACCTTCGGCAGTCCGGTCGGTGGCGAGCTGGTCGCAGCCGGCGGAAACATCACCACCACTCCGTCCGTGACGGTCGGCGGTGACGCGGTGATCGCCGGCGGCAACGTCGTCGTCAAGGGCCACTATGCCGGTGACCTGGCCGTCTACGCCGGCGAGGTCCGGATCGACGGTACGGTCGAGGGCAACCTGCTGACCAAGGCCGAGACGGTCACGCTCGCTTCCGGGGCGGTCGTCCGCGGGTCATACCTGCACGAGGGGCCCAAGGAGGCGACGGTCGAGGACGGGGCGACGGTCGACGGCGAGCGCGCCTACAACTTCCGCCAGTTCGAGAGAGACGCGTCGAAGGATGCCGACCGGATGTCCTGGTCCGTGTTCGGCCGGGCCTTCGGCGCGATGTTCCTGTTCTTCGTCCTGATCAAGTTCCTGGCCTACCTGCTGGTCTCGCTGCTCCTGACCTGGCAACTGCCGGGCATCTCCCGCGCGGTCGTCAGCCGCACGCTCGGCAATTTCGGAACCGACCTGCTGACCGGCTTCCTGATCATGGTCGTCGCCCCGTTCGCCCTGCTGCTGGCCGGAATGACGGTGGTCGGCTGGGCGGTCGCCTGCATCGTGTGCACCGCCCTGGTCCTGGCCGGAATGGTCGGTGCGGCCTACTCGACGGTGTCGTTCGGCGCCCTGATCAGGAAGATGGGCGCTCGAGGCAGGAAGGACTATCCGGCCGACTGGAAGAGCGCGCTTCTGGGAACGGTCCTGCTCACCCTGGTCATGCTGATCCCGGTGTTCGGCTGGGCGGTCGGTCTCCTGTTCTGCCTGGCCAGCTTCGGCACGGTGGTCAGGCTGGCGTACGGTGCCCTGATCAGCCGTCGCTAGCCGCACGTCACGTCAGCGGGAACAGGCCGTCCGTCGCGCCCGGCGGATGGCCTTTCCGTCTAGCCGTTCGGTTCGGACGGCGTTGACATCAGGGCCGGCGTGTGGTACTGATTCAGGTTAGTCATTCGTATTTCCCCAACAATAACAAAACCTATACCTATGAACCCAATCAACGCAAAGAGGTACCTGACGATCGCGATCGTCCTGGCCGTGGTGGCCCTGGGCAGCCTGGCCATTGGGCTGGCGGTGACCGGCGGCTTCCAGAACGGCGGGGGAATGGACAAGATCGGCAAGTCGGAACTCGACCTGGCCGAAGTCGAACGTCTCCTGGACCGGGTCGACGTGCTGCGGGAGGAGATCTCCAGCGAGGAGGCCGAGACCGGTGAGGACGTTCCGGCCGACGACCCTCGGGTCGAGGAGATCGACCGGCTGCTGGAGGAGGTTTCCGATCTTCGTGATGAGATCGCCAGCCTGTCCGGTGCGGCTTCGGAAGGCGGCCTGTCCGACGAGGCATCGGATTCCGGCGATGACGGTTCGGCCGACGCGGTCGTGACCGGATCTTCGCTCATGGACGGGCCGGTGACCGATCCGTCTGCGGACGCTTCGTCTTCGCTGTCGATCAGCCCTGACCTGCCGGACTCCGGTCTCGAGGTGTTCGATCCGGACGCCTACGCGGACGATCCGGTTTGGTACGGCACCGAACCAGGTCCATACTACGATCCGGTCGCGGACGGCGGATACGCCGAGGACGAATACGCGGACGATCCGGCGCTGTACGGAGATCTCGTCTTGCCGGTCGTCAGCACTCCGGTTCTGACTCCGGTCGAGACGTCTCCGGCGGCCGACGAGACCGACACCAGCTCGGACCTCGGTTCGATCCTGCTGCCGTCTCCTCTGAGCCCTCCAGCCAAGAAGTTCTAGGTTCGTTTTCGATTGTTTTCGTCAGTTCCCACCAGAAGGGGCGGTCCGAATAGGGCCGTCCCTTTTTGTCGGTCAGGATTCAGGCGCTTTTCTGATTTTTGTGACGGCATCGCAACCGCACAGAAAGAATTTTTCGGAGTTGGTTTGGATTTTGGCCATGGTTAAGCATTTTTTGACTCGTTAGGGTTGACAAAAACGACTTTTTGTGGTAAGTTTTGTGGTCGTCTTTGCGACTCTTTCTGTCCTCGGATGCGCGCTTCGGACCGTTTCGGAGCTCGTTTTCGAGGAGGGATCGGCACGGTGCCGACCCAGAAGGAGGAGAGATGGGAAATCAGATCAATGTGGCGGCATTCGCCACCCTCGTGTTCTTGGCCGTTGTTTTTGTCGCCGGCTGCGGCGACGAAATCAACTATTATTATGTCACCGCGCCCGAGGCGGGCGAGGGAGATGATGGGGAGTCTTCGGACGGCCCCGCCGACGACGGCCCCGCCGACGACGGCCCCGCCGACGACGGCCCCGACGACGACGGCCCCGCCGACGAAGAGCCCGCCGACGAAGAGCCCGCCCCCGAGCCCGAGGACTGTTCGATCTACATGGTCGGCAACGTCTTCGGGCCCGACCAGCCGGTCTACCAAGAACTCGAGGTGGAGTTCGTCCGGAGCCGATTCGTGACTCCGACGGACATCATCGTCGAGTGGCGGCTGACCGCCCCGAGCGGCTGCTCGGACGTCATCGTCGATTACGTCGAGTTCGCAATCGATGATGACTTCGGGGTGCGCTGGTCGATCGGCGTGCCGCAGGTCGTCTCGATTGGCTTCGACGGCAGTTGGTTCGAGGATGAGGCGTTTACGCTTATCCCCGAATCCGGGAACCAGCTGTTTTCGGCCTGGAGCCGGGACGGATCGGCCGGGTCGACCTCGATCGATCTGGTGGTCCCCGGCGGGACGTCCACCGTGGTGGCGTTCCGCTGGTCCTTCCGGGACCTGCCCCGGAGCCATTCCGCCGCCCTCAACGTCAGTGCCGTGTCGTACACCGACGCGGCGACCGGCGGTCGTGTCTGGCGGGACTATCCCGCCGACATGGGGGTCACGATCATGAACTGAGCGTGACCCCCGGGGGGAGCTCAAAAACTTTCGAAACGCCGGCGGCTTATCCGTCGGCGTTTTGAATTCTGTCTCGACGTTCGTCTCTTCGGTCGGCCTGATGTCTGGATCGTATGCGGTCGATCCGGGCCCAGTTCAAGACCGCCGTTAAATTCTAAAGCGTCCGCAGATGATATATAGTTAACGCATTCGTCTACCGATATTCACCCTAACTCGACCGACATGAAGATCATACTTAGCTGGATCGTCGCCGCACTGTCCGTGCTGGCCGCAGCGTATGTCCTGCCCGGTGTCTCGGTGTCCGGCTTCGGCCTGGCGCTGGTGGTGGCCCTGGTGCTCGGGGTGGTCAACGCCTTCGTCCGTCCGTTGCTCCTGCTCCTGACCCTGCCGCTCAACCTGCTTACCTTCGGACTGCTCACTTTTGTTATCAACGCCCTGCTGGTGCTGCTGGTCTCGGCATTGGTGCCGGGCTTCGAGGTGGGCGGATTCTGGATGGCGCTGCTGTTCAGCCTGGTGCTGTCGGTCGTGTCGACCCTGCTGCACGGACTAATCGACCGGAGATGAACGCCGCTCCGTCAGGATTGGTCGTCCGGAAGGCCGGAGCGGTGGTGCTTTCGGCTGACGATCCGGGACTGGTCGCGCTGCTCCATCGCGCCAAGGAGGGGGACTGGTCGTTCCCCAAGGGGCACGTCGAGGCGGGCGAGGACGCCGCCGCGGCCGTCATCCGTGAGGTCGCCGAGGAGACCGGGCTGTCCGTGCGGTTCGTCGATCGGCCCCTGCCGCCCATGGAGTATCTCGACTCGCTCGGCCGTCGCGTGATCCTCGAGATGTTCCTGACCCGGTCCGAGGACGACTCGGCCCTCGAGGTCGAGCATGACGGCGACGAGGTGGCCTGGTTTGGCCTGGCGGAGGTGGCGGGACGGCTCAGCCACGAGAACGTCAGGCAGTACTACTCCGGCGTTCGGGCTCAGATCAAGGCTGTGACCGACCGGCTGCGAATCTCATAGTCAAATCGGCTGCTGGTGGTTTGCCGGGGAGTGCCTTCCCCGTTTTTTTGTTGAATAAAAACGGGGTCGTCCTTATGGGACGACCCGCTGAGAGATCTACGGGGATGCTTGCAGCGTCGCCGGACGGAGACTCGAGTCGATTACGAGTTGCCTGTCCTGCTCCACTGGGCATCCCGGCCCGCGCTCTCGACCATCTTGGCGTCCTGCCTCTGATGATCGCGACCTTCGACATGTTTCATAACTTCCATGGGTTTTTCTCCTTCCCGTTGAGGGGCCCATATGTCACATGTCCTCGGCAAGAGGAGCAGCCGTAACATTTGTTGGCAACCCGCAGATCGGTGGCGGTTGTGGATAGAGGCACATTGTTGTCGGGTTTCGGCGGTCAGTCGATGGTCGCTGTTTTCCGACTGACATGAGGAATATCCGTCCGGCGATGGCTTATGCGGCCGGAGCCTGTCATAATTTCGGCATGTGCTTTTCTGCCACAGCTAGCCTGACGGCCGCGTTCGGCCTGGGCGCCATGGGTGCGGTGACCCTGCGGGAGGCCCGGACCTGGGACCGGATTCCGCTGGCGGCCATGCCGCTGCTTTTCGGTCTGCAGCAGGCGGTGGAGGGGGTGGTCTGGCTGTCGTTCGGTCTGCCCTGGCTGCATTCCGCGGCGGCGTTCGTCTACGTCATGTTTTCGCACGTCCTGTGGCCGTTCTACGTTCCTTTGGCGGTCGGTGCCCTCGAGTCGCCGGGGCGGAGGAAGACTGCACTTCGGATATTCTTGCTGATGGGCATCGCGCTCAGCCTGTGGCTTCTGACCTACGTGCTGCGCGGGCCGGTCACAGCGTCCTGCGACACCGGCAGCGTCGTCTATCAGATGACCTTGCCGCCCATTCCCTACGGTCTGGCCGTCTATGTGCTGGTGACCTGCTGTTCCTGCCTGATCTCGAGCCACAAGTTCATTCGCGTGCTCGGCTTGGCCCTCGTCGGTGCGCTGGCGATCTCGCTTTGGGCTTACCTGGCGGCTTTCTATTCGGTCTGGTGCTTTTTCTCGGCGCTCCTGAGCGCCATCATCTACGTTCACCTGCGGCACGGGGAGCGGCTCTCGGCGCTGGTCGGAAAGTACGGCCAGGCCGCGCGCGCCCGGCTCGGCCGCGGCCGGAAATAATCGAACGGTCATAATATATATGAAGGACGGAACGAAACGGGCGGACATTTTTTCCGGACTGGCAGTAGCCATCACCTTGAAGAAGGACCAGGGCACGAACGTCCTGACGCAGGGGTTCGTTCAGGACATCCTGACCAGCTCTGCCGTACATCCGCGGGGCATCAAGGTCCGCCTGACTACCGGCGAGGTCGGTCGGGTGCAGGTGATCGTGGATTAGTTTTGCTTGGCCGGTCCGGTATCGGTTTGGTATCGTGGCCTCAGCTAATTCAGGGAAAGAAATCTTAAGTGCGTGCCTATGAGCATCGAGGGAAGTCGAGACATGGGACAAGAGGGAGAACCGCAGCCGTCCTTTTTGACGCCGGAACAGGTTGCCAGATTCGAGCAGCTTTCCGCCGAGGTCTATGAACGACGGGAGGGGCTGATGGTCGATGTCAACTTCGGCGAGCTCAGCCCCGAACAGCAGAAACAGATTGTCGCCTTGGAGGAGGAATACAACGACAGTCAGCTGTCCATCCGCGAGAGCTCGGCTAAGAAGAAGCTGGAGTGGCTGGGCCGGGCCGTAAAGCGGGTGGCGGAGTTTCTCGATCTGGACACCAAGGAAAAGATAATGGCCGCGGCCCTCGAGGTGGTTCCTTATGTCGGATTGGCCTATGCCGTCTGCGGCAAACGGGTAGAGTTCTTCAAGGATGAGGTCACCGGTAAGCGCAGCGTTAGCTTTGAGGACATCGATCTGATTGACCGGATACTCTATCTGGCCGGAGAGGTTCTGGTCAGTGGTCATGCCTTGCGCGGTGCCTTCCACAGCGTCAAGCGGGAGGGACTCAAGAAGATACTGGGGCTGGCGGTGAAAGAAGTTGGTAAGAATGCCACGACCTTGTTGGTCAAACGAGCCAAAGAAGGTGCTGCCCGTGATTTTGGTTTGCTGCCCGGCAAGGGCGAGACGGGCGGCCAGGAGGAGGAAAAGTAATCTGAGCCATCATCAATATGATTGACGTCGAAAAGCTGGTGGCGCTGGTGAACGCCACCGCCACGTCCGAGGGCGAACGTAAGGCCTGGATTAAGCTGATTACGCTTCTGCCGGTCGAACAGATCGAGGAGCTGATGGGCCTGCTGCAGTCCGAGCAGGACCAGCTGACCGCGCTGCGTCAGGAATACCTGGCCAAGGCCCAGAAGATAGTCGCCGACGAGGCCTGAAGTCAGTTGGCTGTCTTAAGTTTTTGCTGGGTCTGTAGAGATGCCGTCTCGGTTTTGGCCGAGGCGGCTTTCGGTTCGGTCCGGCCGGCCGGGCATCACGGGGCCGGCCCATTGCCAAACCTCCCGAAATCTGGTACCTTCTTCGCCATATGCAGAACGACAGCGTCGTCCTTCGCTTCGACGAGGTGACCTACAAGCATGGTGAGAGCAAGACCATCCTGGACGAGGTCGGATTTTCCGTCCGCAACGGGTCGAAGATCGCGCTCATGGGCCAGAACGGCGCCGGCAAGACGACCCTTTTCCGGCTGATCCTCGGCGAGTTCAGGCCAAACGGGGGGAAGATATTCCTGACGCCCGAGGACGCCACGGTCGGCATCGCCAAGCAGGTGATACCGCCGGACTGCCTCGACATGACCGTCCGCGATTGGTTTGCCGGGACGTTCTCCGAGGTGCCGTACAACCTGGACCGGCAGATCGCCGACGCGTTTTCGGCGGTCAACTTCAGCACCGACCTCGAGAAGAGGCTGAAGGAGCATTCCGGCGGACAGCAGGCGCGGCTGCTCCTGGCCTACGCGCTCGTCCAGAGTCCGGACATCCTGCTGCTCGACGAGCCGACGAACAACCTGGACCAGGACGGCATCGACCATCTGACCGGCTTCCTGATGATGTACGAGAAGACCGTCATCGTCATCTCCCACGACGCCGAATTCCTGAACGCGTTCACCGACGGCGTGCTCTACCTCGACGTGTTCAACCACAAGATCGAGCAGTACCGCGGCAACTACCTGAACGTGGTCGAGGAGATCGAGGGCCGGATCGAGCGCGAGCGCATGCTCAACGCCCGAGCCGAGGCCGAGATCAAGCGGAAGATGGACCAGTCCGGAAAGTTCGCGCACAAGGGCGGCAAGCTGCGCAGCGTGGCTAAGACCATGCGGGAGCGCGCCGAGGAGATGCGCGAGTCCATGGTCGAGGTCCGGCGCGAGGACAAGACCATCCGCGAGTTCGAGATCCCGGCGCAGGAGTTCAGCTTCGAGTTCAGCGGCAAGGTCCTGGAGATGACCAGGCTCGGTGCGGTCCGGGACGGGCAGTACGTGTCCAAGGACGTCGACATCGTCCTGCGCCGCGGCACGCACTGCCTGCTGGCCGGACCGAACGGCATCGGCAAGAGCACGCTCCTGAGGCGGATCTTCAGCCGGACCGCGGAGGGGGTGGCGGTCGGCGACGAGGTGCGCATGGGCTACTACTCGCAGGACTTCTCGACGCTCGACTACGGACGCACGGCCTACGACACGCTGCTCGAGGTGATGAGGGAGCAGGACGAGCAGGTGCTGCGCTCGACCGCGGCCGGGTTCCTGCTCGACGGCAAGGCCCTGGCGAGCGAGGTGGGCAGCCTGTCCGAGGGACAAAAGGGCCTGCTGTCAATCGCCCGGCTGGTACTGCTCGAGCCGGGACTGCTGATCCTCGACGAGCCGACCAACCACATCAATTTCCGTCACCTGCCGGTGCTGGCCAAGGCGTTCAATTCGTATCAGGGGGCGATGATCATGGTCAGCCACATCCCGGATTTCGTCAGCCAGGTCCGCATCGACGAGACCATCGACTTGGGGAAGGCGTTTTCCGGCTGACCCTCCGCTGATGAGGCCCAGTTCGAGTCCCGTTCGATACGGGGCTTTTTGGTTTCGTGTGGGCCGCACGGTCCGGGCACGCCGGACCGCAGGGCCGTTTTGCTGCGGGTCGGGGCGGGCTGCGGCCGTCGGATCGGCCGCGATTCCTGGTTGCAGCCGTTTTTGCTAGTATCGTACTAGCGAAGTCGAGCCCTTCCTAACGATTTAGACCATCCTCATGACCACCCTGTTCACCAGCCTGACCGAGAGCGACAAGAGAGGCGCCGTCGAGCGGCTGATCGCCGACAGCACGCCGCGCGACGACTTCTTCCTGATGATCGTCCTGTCCGTCGTCATGGCCACCTTCGGGTTGCTCATGGGGAGCGGCAGCATCATCATCGGCAGCATGCTGATTGCACCGCTGCTGTCGCCCATACTCGGGTTCTCCATGGGTATCGTCATGGCTGACCGGGCGCTGATCGTTCGGTCCGCACTGACGGTCCTCAAGTCGATGGCCTTCGCCCTGCCCGCCTCGATCGTCGTGGCGCTGTTCTTCTCGCGCCTGGCCGGACTGGGACCGGAACTCAACCTGGAGATAGTGGCCCGGCTCGAGCCGGATGTCATCTCCGCCTTCGTCGCCCTGGTTGCCGGTCTGGCCGCGTCGTACGCCATCGTCCGGCCGCAGCTGTCGGCCAGCCTGCCCGGCGTCGTGGTGTCGGTCGCCCTGATCCCGCCGCTGGCGGTGACCGGCATCGGGATCGCCCGGTTCGACTGGGCGATCATCGCCGACTCGTTCGTGCTGTTCCTGATCAACGTGGCACTGATCGTCTTCGCCAGCTCGGTCGTGTTCTCGCTGACCAGGCTCTACACCAAGCAGCCCCTTGCCGAGCAGGCCCTGAAGAAGGAGGACGAGAAGATGCGCCGCGAGGTCGAGAGGTCGAACGGACACCGCTAAAATTTCGTTCCGCGTCAATTAAGGCCAAAGAGGCCGGCTCAGACGGGCCGGCTTTGATTTTATCCACTGTTTGTTCTTTGACCCGGGTCAGGGGTCATGTTAATTTCGCCTCGGTTCACGAGAAAGGAACCAGGGAGGTGTAAGTTGACAACTAAAAGAAGAGGCAGATCACCGATTCGGGTCAAGTTGATTGACCATCCAACTAGGCGACCGGCGTCAATGGCCTGGCATAGGGCTAGGTCTTGCTATCTCGACGAAGAAATAGGAATTCCAAGACAGATCGATGAGAGAAAACTTCAGCTCGTTCGGGGCGTTTTCGGTTCCGGTCACTTGACGCCGTTTGAGGGAGGGATGTTTGAGTTCAGGTTATGGAATATACCCGTTGGTGACGTGACCAACGGACTCCATCTGACTCATCCCTTCCACAACTCCACTCAGACCAGCGGTCGGTTCTGTCGGGGCATGTACAGCAATCCGGACCTTTCGGCGATTGCAGCTCACATCAGACATTTTTGGCCCGATGTATTGAGTGCATATCTGGATCGGGTGATGCGTTACGTAGATCAATGCAATCAGAAGTACTTGGGACTGCTGCCTAAGGCTGAGGAAGAAGCAAGACATTTGCTGTCTGTGGCTCGGCCTAATTTGAGAGGTGAGCGACTCGAGAAGATATCCAAAAAGGTGGCCCAGGAACAGTTGCGGATGTTGATTCCGGTCATCTTCCCGACCAGGCTCAACCACAGCCTCAGCCTGATCGCCCTGATTGCCATGTATCGAGTGGCCTGGACTCCGGCCCTGCGCGACATCACCGCTCAGATGAAGGATCAGGTGGTCAGTAAATGGCCCGAGCTTGAGGAGCTTTTTGGTCGGCCAGCCGGTCCGGAGGATGAGTGGTCATGTTCGCTTCCGGATGGTCTCCGTGAAGCGTCGGTCTACGATGAGCCGGAGGTAGTCGGTCCAGTTGCCGTCGATGGACTGGAACGTTTCGTACTGCCAGGCTCGGGCGACTTCGGACCGTTGGATCTGCTCCATTTTCGGCCGCAGTTGATGGACGACAGGGTCGGCGGAATTAGGGTGCCGACCGTTCGCATGTCGTTGGCCACGTTAGGCCAGTTCCAGCGGCATCGGACCGTGCACCGCGGCACCCCTTCGTTTGTCGGAGGAATCTATGTGCCGCCGGCGGTCGAAGGATGCGGCGGTGCTGGAACCGCCAAGGAGGTCATGCAGACCTGGCTGGACCTCTCGAGTGAATTGCCGCCTACCCTGACCATGGCCATCGCCCCCTATGGGGCCGTCGTCGAACAGTCATATCAATCGTCGTTCTTGGCTCTGATCCACGAGTTTCAAGGGCGACTCTGCTGGGCCGCTCAGGAAGAGATTTCCAATCTGTCACGGAAGGTGCGGGAGGGGATAGTTGCCTCCACCGGTGTCTCAGCGGATCATGATTTGCTGCAGACATTGGCACCTCCATGCCACAAGGCCGGAAAATGCAGGGAAGGCAAGTCCCGCTACTGCGGACGCGACCGTTCGCCAGCGGCCCGGGCCGGCGACTACTTCCCGCGGCGGCTGGTCTGATCGGACCGCATTGGCGCTCTCTCGTCTTCTCATTCGTTCATTCGCTCGGTCGTTCCCAGCTCGGGGGCGGCTTTTTTGTTCACCTGAACAGCATGCTGACTCGTCGGTCTCGGTTCCGTTTTTTCGCTGTGGTATAATCGACCCAGAATTTTATTTCCACCGCGAGGTGGTACGTAAAAGTTTTTCTATGAAGAGAAGATCTTTGTTCAGACGCATGCTGCGTCGTCCGGGGCAGACCCTGCTGAGTCTGCTGCTCGTCCTGTCGAGCGGCCTCGGTTCGGTCCTGGTACCGTTGCCGGTTCGGGCGGCTTCGACCGTCACGGTCACGACCAGCGGGCTGATCAACGGCGAGTTCGCCGGATCGCCGGTGCCCGCCAGCTCGCCGGCAATTGCTGTCCTCAAGCTGTCGGTTACGGCTTCGTCTGCCTCGCAGTCGCTGAGCTCGGTGACCGTCAACTTCAGCGGCTCTGGCCTGGTACAGGGTGATTTCGAGGCCATCGCCACCGGCGCCAGCTCCGGCGTCGCTTTATATAATGATGGGGGAGGCACCGCCGGCAGCCTCGACGGGACCGACTCCGTTGTCGTCCTGGCCGGCTCTCCGGGCTGGACCGGGGAGACGACCGGCATCACCCTCACTCCGGCCGCTCCGGTTTCCCTGGTCAGCGGCACGCCGGTCATCCTGTACGTCGTCATCAAGACCTCGGCCGCGTTGGTCGACGGCCATCGGATTGTCGCCTCGGTTCCGGCCAACGGGGTGGTGACCTCGGACGGAAACGGTCCGGCCTCCACCTTCACCGCCTTTGACCTGCGGGCGGACACCGCTCCGGCCCAGATCACCCAAGTCAACGGCTTCGTCGGCAATGCGGTCATTGATGTCCTGTTTAACAAGCCGGTGCAGAAGGTCGGCGGGGGCAACCTGCTCACGACCAGCTTCACCTACGTCGACGGCGGCGGTGCGGCCCAGACCATATCGTCCATCTCGCACACGGCCGGACAGAACTTCGCCCGGCTGACCATGAGCGCGGCCCTCGACGCCGAGGACCTGGACGGTACGCCGGCGACGGTCGCTGCCGCCTCTAATGCCGTCGCTGACATGGGCGGCAACGTCGTCGGCACTTCGGCGGTCGAGCTCGGAAGCCCCATCGACATCACCACTTCGACCATTCCGACGGCGATCGTCGGTACCGGCTACACGACCGGCAGCCCGCTGGTGGCCTTCGCTGCCGCCGGAGGTACCGCCCCATACACTTTCGCCGCAAACGCCGAGGCGGACTCGACGGTCCTGTCGAACGCCGGACTGGCCATCGTGAACGACGGCGGCACCTACAAGATAACCGGAACCGTCCTGGACGTTCCGGGCAGCTATCCGCTCTACGTCAAGGTGACCGACTCCTCCGGCACCCCGCAGGAGATGACCCGTCGCTTCACCCTGAACGTGGGGCAGGTCGGCGGTGTCGTGCCGGGAATCACGAGCGTCGTTCCCGGTGCCGCACCCGTCGGCGCATCGGCCATGACGGTCGGCATATCCGGATCGGCGACCAGCTTTTCTCCGTCCAGCACCGTCCAGTTCCTGAGCGGCGGCGCTCCGGACGCGGCCATGACCGCCACTGTTGTCGCGGCGTCGTCGACGACCCTGACCCTGTCGGTCAACGTCGGGGGCGGGGCCACCACCGGTCCGCATGACGTCCGGGTGACGACCGGCGGGGAGATCGTCGAGCTGCCGGGCGGCTTCGGAATCTTTCCGGTCGGCGACAGCGGACTGAACCTACAGAATCCGACCGACACGGCGACCGGCATATCGATGCCGCCGAACTTCAACTTCAGCCCGAGCTCCAACGTCTCGGCGGCGACTTACCGCATCACCATTAAATCGACCTCCAACTTTTCCGGCACGGCGCTCTGGGACTACGCCTTCCCTAAGCCGGCCGACGTCAACAACAGCAACGGCAGTCACTGCACCGCGACCGGCTGCGACATCGGCTACGGTGCCGGCTCGTTCCGGATCATCACCCAGCCCACGCCGCTGTCGCCGAACACCACCTACTATTGGCAGGTGAGGACGTACAGCCAGTCGCCGGACGGCGTCAGTGATGCTGTATCGCCGCTCGAGGGAACTTCGGTCAGGAGCTTCACCACGATCACAGCGATGGCCGACATCATGCCGCCGAACATTCGGCACCGCCCGGTGTTCCAGGCTACGGCAAGCAGCGACCTGAACCTGTTCGCCCGGATCGACGACAACCTGGCTACGACCACTACCACGCCGGCCCTGTCCGCCACCATAAACTACTGCGCCGGTGCGGGGTGCGACCCGTCTTCCGGAACCCAGGCCGCCGGCACTTTCGTCGGCAACGGCTACTTCCGGTTTACGGTACCGGGCGCGACGGTCGGCGTCGCCGGTACGGTGGTCAGGTACTACCTGAGCGCGTCCGACGGGACAAATACTGCCACTTTTTACGATTTCGGTAGCACTCCCTTCACCCTAACTTCGGTTGCCGCCGGCGCGAGCAGCATCGCCGGTACCGTCCATGACGGCTCCGACGCGTGTCCGGCCGGCGTGCAGGGCGCGACGGTCTTCGCCGAGGGTACGGGCTTCACCGCGACCACCGACGGGTCGTGCGCCTACACCCTGTCCGGCCTGTCGGCCGGCATCTACGACGTGGTGGCGCTGAAGTCCGGGTATTCCGACCGGGTGATGAACGGCATTCCGGCCGGATCGTCCGGCATCGCCTTCCGCCTGCCGGAGGGCTTCGGCGGCGGCTTCGGCGGCGACGGCACCAAGCCGCACGTCATGTTCACCGGCCCGGGGGACAACATGTCGAACATTCCCGGCGGCGACCCGAACTTCCTGACGTTCCTGGTGTTCGACAAGCCGATGAGCCAGACGTCGATCACCACGACCGGCAACCTGACCGTCAATGAGATCAACCAGGCGACCGGCGAGTTGACCGACATAACGTCAAAGGGATCCTGGACCTACTATCCGACGACGGTCGGACTGGACCGCCTTCCTCCGGTCAGCTATGCGGCAGCGTTTTCCTTCTCGCAGAGCGGCTGCGGCGGCGCGCCCTGCTCCTACGGCGACGGCAAGACGATCGCCGTCATCGTCTCCGGGTCGGTCACCGACACGTCCGGCAATCCGGTCATGGGCAACCAGCCGGACGGTTCGTACTCGTTCACCTTCTCGACCGGCACCACCTATTCGGGCAGCTTCGCCGAAGGGGAGACCTTCGGCACCGGCGAGTTCATCCCGCCGCACGTCACCGGAATGACTCCGCCGCCGGGCAGCCTGGACGTGCCGATCGACCGCAAGATAGTGGTCAGCTTCTCCGATGCCATGGCCGACGATACGGTCGGTACATATCTTCTTAAGAGCTTTATCAAGATCTACTCCGTTTCCGGCACGACTGAGACCGACGTCTCGTCGTCTCTCATCAGCTCGACATCGCTCGACGCGACCAAGCGAAACGCCACCTTGACCCTGACCGGCAGCCTGACCGCCTCTACCCGCTACCGACTCAAGGTGTTGGCCGGTGCCAAGGCGGCGACGGGGCTGACCATCGGTCCGCCAAATTCGGGCAGTACGGTGATGTTCACCGGGGAGTTTAAGACCGGTACCGGAACCGACGTCGGTGCGCCGACCGTGACCGGGACGTTCCCGGACGCCAGCGCGACCAATGTCCCCGTCAACCTCAACGCCGTGAACGTCGGGTTCAGCAAGGACATGGACGCCTCGACCATTTCGACCAGCACCGTCTACCTGTCGATCGGATCGACGTCGGTCAACGGCACTGTCGAGTACCGCCCGTTCGAGCGGACGGCCTTCTTCGTCCCGCGGTCGGCGCTCAACGCGAACACGACCTACACGCTCAACGTGACGACCGGCGTCCAGGCTCTCAACGGAACGGCACTGGCGTCGTCCGAGTCACGGACCTTCACTACCGGATCGGCCGACTCGGCCGCCCCGTCCGTGCAGTTCGGCAACGCCGACGACTTCTCGTTGGCCGTCACCTTCTCCGAGCCGATGAACGCCGCTCGGGCCACCGACACCCTGAACTTCGCCGCGAGCGTGCTCAAGCCGGCCAACTGGACCCTGAAGTACGCGACAGTCGGCGAGGACTCCTCGGCCGGTACGGCGATCACCGTTCCGTCCTCCGCCACCTTCAACTACGACCAGGTGACGAACACCGTCGAGATCGCCGGCTATCACGGGGATGACCTGACACCGGCTACCCTACGCGGCAAGGAGCTCTACGTAGTAGTGACCGGAGTCAAGGACCTGTCCGGAAATTCCATCGCGACCGATGGTGGGGCCAACACCGCCAAGATGGTGATCCTGAACAGCGCCGACACTCAAGGCGCCCTCGGTCCGATGGGAATGTCCGGCGATGCCTTCTCCGGTCAGGGCGGGTTCGTTCCGGACAACTTCGACTCCGGCACGTTCGGCTTTGCCCCGCCGGTCGAGGTCCGTCCGTTCAACACGATGCCGGGTCAGATAACGACCTACGGCATACGTCTGCCGGTCTCGCAGCAGATCCCGTCCGGCGGCGCGATCGTAGTCACTTTCCCGGTCGGCTTCGACGTCTCGGCCGCACGCCAGGACGTGAACAGCCCGATGCGGCAGGACCTCAACGGTCCGGGTTCAGGCACCGTCACCTTCAAGTGCAATCCAGTCGGTGCGCCGACCGGCGCCTCCTGTTCCGGCACGGCCAATGCGGACGATACCGGTGCGGCCCAGGGCGGCCTGGCCGGCGACGGCGTGGTGGTCGATACGGCCTCGCGCAGCGTCAAGGTCTACCTGTCCGCGGCGACCAACGTCGAGGGACATGACTTCCTCAGCATCGACATCGCGGGAATCAAGAACGCCACCGTCCCGAAGGACATGAACACCTCGGGCTACACGGCCGACGTCAAGACCAAGAACGGAACGACGCTGGTCGAGTCTCTGACCTCGATGCCGTTCTTCATCCAGTCCGGCGGCAGCGGCTCCTTCACCCTGAGCGGCACCATAACCGCCACCGGGAACGTCGCCAGCGGCACGATGAAGGTCTATCTCTTCTCTCCGCTCACCGGACCGCTTGAGGCCACGACGGCCGACTTCTCCGGCGGGGAGACGGCAGCCTACAGCTTCTCCCTGCTGCCGGCGGGGGACTACATGATCTCGACCGACCAGACGGTGCTGATCGACTCGGCCGAGTTCGTCGGCAAGTCCATGCCGGAACGCGTCGCCATCTCCGCGAACACCACCTACAACATGACCCTGGCCAGCGTGTCCGCCGGAGGCACGGCCGTCACGGTAAACGTGACCGGTCCGGCCAACGAGCCGCTGGATATCTTCGCCGGGTCGCCGACCGGGTTCCGCGTCCGGCAGATTACGCTGAACGGCGGCGGCACCGGTACCACGACGCTCAACCTGCCGGACGGCGAGTGGAGCATCGGCGTCGGTCCGCAGATGCCGAAGGGCTTCACCGGAGCCCCGCCCGCGCCTTCCTACCTGCCGCCGCGCAACAAGCAGGCCAAGATCGCCAATCCGGCCTGCACCATAGACGGTAGCGTCACCTGCACCGCCGCCTTCACGCTGACTGCCTCGGACAAGACCATTCGCGGCCTGGTCAAGGACGGCTCCGGTCGGGTCATCGCCAACGCCGAGGTGTTCGCCTACTCGCCGAACGGCGGTTTCGGGACCCATGCGCAGAGCGCGACCGACGGCAGCTTCACCCTGAACGTGGTCGACGGAAGCTATGTTGTCGGCGCCTTCGTGCCGGGCATGCCAAACTCCAAGGAGGTTCCGGTAGTCGTGACCAGCCATGCCACCACCTACCTGCTGCTCGACGGCGCCACTACGGCGATCACTCCGGCCGCTGCCGCCACCTCGTTCATCCTGAAGGTCGCCAAGCCCGACTACACCATTTCCGGTCGGGTGACCGACGGCACGAGCGTGGTCAAGGGTGCCTCAGTCTATGCCTACAAGACCAACGGTCCGGGCCATGCCGACGTGCTGACCGACAGCTCCGGCAACTACACCCTGTACGTCAGCGCCGGTACCTGGAACGTCGGGACCTTCCTGCCGCAGTACGGCCGCCTGGCCGAACAGTCGGTGACCGTCTCGACCGCCAACGTCACCAGCATCAACTTCTCGCCGTCGCAGACCGGCACCGGGACTTTCTATACCGTCTCCGGCTCGGTCACCTCGGGTGGATCGCCGGTCGTCGGGGCCTTCGTCCGGATCGCCGGGAACAGCACCAACAACGAGGTCACGACCGGCACCGACGGGGCCTACAGCATGCGCGTTCCGGCTTGCGCCACGGCCAGCTGCTACACGCTCAAGGCCTTCGCTCCCGGCATCGGCGAGCTTCCGCCGCTGACGCCGTTCAGCCTGACCTCCGACGCCTCCGGAAAGAACTTCGCCGTGGCCGCGCCGAGGACAGTCACCGTAACCTTCTCGTCGCCGGTCACCCGGGCCTTCATCGACATGTTCGCCACGACCGGCTCCGGAGCGCATGTCGACGTGGTCAGTTCAGCGACCGGAACCCTGTCCCTGCCTGACGGCAGCTATCGGGTCCGGATCGACGCTCCGGGCATGTCGATCTCGCCGTCTGACATCAGCGGCGACGGCTACAACAGCTCGACCGGCGTCTTCACCGTATCGGCCGCGAACATCGCCCTGAGCGTGACCCTGCCGACGCTCCGGACGATAACCGGAACGGTCACCGACGGCGCAGACAACATCGCCAACGCCTGGGTCGAGGTGGTCGACCCGACCAACGGCATCCATTTCGGCGCCCAGACCGACTCCACCTCGGCTCCGGGCACAAACTTCAGCCTGACTCTGGCGGACGGAACCTACTTCATCAACGCCATGAAGCCCGGCTACTTCCGCCAGCCGACGACCCTGGTGGTGAACGGCGCCACCCCGGCCCAGACCATCACCCTGTCGTCCGCCTCGACCACGATCTCCGGTCAGGTGCTCATCGGCAGTTCCGGTGCCTCCAACGCCTTCGTTCGCGGCGACAAGATCGGCGGCGGCTTCTCCGGCACTCAGGCCGACGCCAACGGCAACTACGTCCTGCCGGTCGACTCGGGCCTGTGGAAGGTCTATGCCGTGGCTGAGGGCTACCAGGAGGCCGGATACACCAGCAACCCGATCGACGTCACCGGCGGTTCGGTGATCGGCAAGAACATCACCTTGGCCACGGCCGTGAACGTCGCGCCGCCGCAGTCGAGGCCGATCACTCCCGCCTCGGGCGGAACGATCGAGGACGACACCGCCGGACTGCGGATGACCATACCGGCCAACGCCCTCGGTACCTCCAGTTCGTCCGGAATGATCACCGCCCGGGAGACGAACAACGTCCGCTCGACCAACACCGCCAACGTGGTCATGGTCTACGACGCCCAGACTAACTCCTACATTCCGGTCGCCAAGGACGTCTCGGCCACCGACGCCGACGGAAATCCGATCACCAACCTCGACGACTCGATCAGCCTGGAGATGGACTACACGGTAGCCGAGCTGGCCGCCACCCGTTCGGCCACCGACTCGTCGATCGACACCCGTGCCGAGGCGGAGATGCTGACCATGGCCTACTGGGACGCCACCAACCAGAGCTGGACGGCCCTGCCGAGCACGGTGACCTTCCGCGACTCGGACCGCAGCATCGTCAACGAGCCGGCCGACAACCTGTCGAACGTCTCGATCGTGACGGTCTCGGCGACGACGGACCACTTCTCGCTCTACGCGCCGATCGTCTCGACCGACCCATCGGCCCCGTCCACCCCGTCCGGCCTGGCCGCCACTGCGGTCACGACCGCCCGCATCGACCTCAGCTGGACGCAGACCGCGGGGGCGACCGGCTACGACATCTACCGGAGCACCTCGTCCGGCGGAACCTATACCCGCCTGGGCAGCGAGCCGACCGTCAGCTCCGGCTCGACCGTGTCCTATAGCGACACTGGGCTCAACTCCTCGACCACCTACTACTACAAGATCTCGGCCGTGAACGGCAGCGGCGAGTCGGCCTCGTCGTCCGCGGTCAGCGACACCACTCAGTCTGGTGGCAGCTCGAATCAGGCCGCGACGGTCACCCTCTCCCTGCCGAACGGCGGCGAGGTCATCACCGCCGGCTCGACCTACCGCGTCATGTGGGGTACCGGCGGATCGAACATCCAGGGCGTCGACGTCCTGCTGTCGACCGACGGCGGGTCGACGTTCCAGACGACCGTCGCCTCGATGGTCGGCAACAACGGGTACTACGATTGGTCCGTCCCGTCCTCCCTCTCGTCGGCGACGGCCCGCATCAGGGTTGAGGCAGTCGTTGGCGGCAGCGTGGCCGCATCCGACTCGAGCGAGGAGAACTTCATCGTCCGGTCCTCCGGTTCCGGCTCCAACGGTGGAGGCGGAGGGGGCGGAGGAGGCGGCAGCACTCCGGCGTCGGATTCAAGCACGTCTTCCGCGGACGGCGATTCGTCCGAGGCGGAATCAGGGTCCGAATCGTTCGAGGACACCGAGTCCTCTTTCCCGACCGGTACGCATGAGCGCGTCGCTTACTCGGCCGACGAGATGGATGCCCCGTCCGCCGACCCGAACATGTCGGGCGCGTTTGACCGCAGCCTGGCCGTGATCTCGACGCCGACCATCGACGTCGACCTGGGAATCCTTCCTCCGCCGGTCGAGATCCGTCTGCCCTGCGTCGGCGGAAGCCTGTTCAAGACCGCGGGCAGCCCGGCCGTCTACTACTGCGGCAAGAACGGCCGGCGCTACGTCTTCCCCAACCAGAACGTCTACTCGACCTGGTTCGAGGGGTTCGGCGGAGTGCTGACCGTCTCGCCCGACGACCTAGCGGCGGCACCGCTCGGCGGCAACGTCAACTACCGCCCCGGCGTCCGGATGATCAAGGTCCAGTCCGATCCCAAGGTCTACGCCGTCTCGAGGAACGGTCTCCTGCGCTGGGTGTCCAGCGAGGAGCAGGCCCGTTCGCTCTACGGCGACGACTGGAACCGTCAGATCGACGACCTGAACCCGGCGTTCTTCTTCTCCTACTCGATCGGTGATCCGATCGGCTCCGGAGAGTGACGGTCGGCAGGAAGTAAGAGGGGCGGCCTCCCAGACGGGAGGTCGCCTCTTTGGTTCAAACCAAAAAGACGGTTCGACCGTCTCTGTCGCGTCACCTGCCGTCGTTATTGCCCACCCCCGCAAGGCACTGATCTCTTTTCTGGATAGAAAACGCAGGACCGGAGTATCCAGTCCTGCTAAGTCCCGTTGGCCACCGGTTCACGGCGAGCGCGGCGTGTCAGGTTGCCTTCGGGTTCAGGGTCTGGCTGTCATTGGTGGAGCAAGAGCCGGTCATTTTGAGGTGACCCGGACCCTCGGTTGTCACGCCTTTGCCAACCGACGAGCTTCTCCCGGCGTCCGTATTCTCCGTTGGACTGCCACGAGCCTGCTCGGTCATCGAGGTTCTTTCTCGATTGATCGTTTCCATGATGGACCTCCCTGTCACATGGCATGGGTAAGATAGCAAAGCGTCCTCTTTGTGGCAATTCGATTTAGCCTTATTTGTGGATAAGTTTTTCTGTTTAGGTAGCGACAGCTGAATTTGTTTGATTTATTTTTTATCTCTTTGTAAGATAGCCCTTGCTTGGCGAGTGAGAGGAATAAGCATCTCGGGTACGCCCGTAGGAACCCCTGAAAGCGCCAACGGCGCGAGAAAAAGGTTCCGCTGCTTCCCGAGAAACTTTAAAGGGGGTGCGTAGACCTTGTCTGCGCATAGCCCAGACGGTCGGCTAAGTCACCTCAGAAACACTCACTGCGTCGTAGTGGGGTGCGAGAGGCGGTCGATGCCTCCGGTGACCTCCGTTCGGCGGAAAACTGAGATACGCTCTCAGTTTGCCGGTAAAAACGGTATCCCTGACCGTGAGGACAGGACATACCTCGGGTAGGGTCGCGGTACCCATTTCGCCAAGCGTCTTGAGCAGGTCGATCTTCGACCTGCTCATTTTTTGTTCAAAGAGCCGACCGTGTTGGCGGTCGGCTTTTGGTTCGCATCCGGGGCTTTAGTTGATGGCCCGTTCGGCATCCACCAGCCCATTACCGTAGGTCCAGTCCGGGCCGATCGGACCCAGGTCCTCGGCCGTCGAGGTTAGAGCCAGCCTGAGTTCGTCCGGACTCCAGGTTCCGTCAAGGTTAAGGTCGAATTCCGGCCGGATCGATGCGCCGAGTAGTAGGGCGGCCGCTCCGGCCACGTGCGGCGTGGCCATGGAGGTGCCGCTGATGGTGTTGTACTGGCCGTCGTTCCAGGTCGAACGGATGGCGGCACCCGGCGCAGCGACGTCCACGGCCGGACCGGTCGAGCTCCAGTAGGGGGCCGCGTCGTTTATGTCCGTCGCTCCGACGGCGATCGTCGAGCCGTAGGCTCCCGGGTATTCGACCTCGTTCGTGGCCGGATTGCCGTCGCCCGAGTTGCCGGCCGCAGCCACGACCATCACGCCGGCCGCTGCCGCCGCGTCGACCGCGTCATGCAGGGCCTGCACGTCGGACGGCGTGCCCAGGCTCATGTTGACCACGTCCATGCCGTTGGCCGCGGCCCAGTCCAGTCCGGCGATGATCCAGCTGGTGTAGCCGGAGCCGTCCTGCCCCAGCACCTTGACCGCCCACAGGTCGGCCTCCGGGGCCACGCCGACCACGCCGATCGCGTTGTCCGCGGCGGCGATGATGCCGGCCACATGCGTGCCGTGCCCGTTGTCGTCGTTCCAGGCGTTCGCATCGGCCGGCTTGCGCGGATTGCGGGATACGAAGTTGATGCCGCCGGACAGGCTGTCGGTCAGGTCAGGATGGTCGGCGTCGATGCCCGTGTCGAGCACCGCTACCCGCACGCCGGTACCGCGGCTCGCGGACCAGGTCAGGTCGGCGTCGATCCGGTTCACGCCCCACTCGATGGCCTGGTCGGGCTGGACGGGCGGTTGGCTGCCGCCGTCACGGCAGGTCGGCCAGGGCGAGCACTTCGGCGTTCCGGACGCGCGGACGATGGCATCGGCCTCGGCTCGGGTTACGCCGCTGACGTGGCGGATGCGTTCCGCAGCCGTCTCGTTCGGCACCAGAACCACCGTACCGTTGATGAGCGGCAGCTCGGACAGCACCTGTCCGCCGGCGTTCGTGAGGGCCAGGCGGGCCCGGTCGTTGACCGGCCGGTCGAAGGTGACGATCAGCCGCTGCGGTTCGGTGACCGCCTGGGCTGGCGCAACCGGCAGCACGCCCAGCAGCAGGACTGCCGTCATTCCTAAGGTCGGCAGCTTGGCGAGAAAAGTTCGTCGGTTCATAGGGTGTCGGGTCAGTGATTTGTCGTTACATTATAGACCGACGTCTTGGCGGCGGCCAACCGGCAGCCTTATCAGCCCGTTCGCCTTGGGCCGTGCCGTTCATAGGTGGTGCGTTGTCAGTAACGGCCCGTCTGGGCCGGTGTCGCCTGACCTTATGAACGACGAGCAGATGAAAAACGAATCGCCCGATCTCTATCGGGTGGCGCGCCAGGGCGGGACAGAAGCGCCGTTCAGCGGCGAGCATTGGAACCGGCATGAGAGGGGCGCATACAGCTGCCGAGTCTGCGGAGCTCGGCTGTTTGACTCCGAGACGAAGTTCGACAGCGGGACCGGCTGGCCCAGCTTCGATCGGGCCCTGCCCGGCGCCGTCGAGTACCGTCCTGACATGAGTCACGGCCTGGAGCGGACCGAAGTGGTCTGCGCCGGCTGCGGGGCTCATTTGGGGCATGTCTTCGACGACGGTCCGGCCGAGACGACCGGCCGGCGGCACTGCATCAATTCGGTCTGCCTGGACTTTGCCCGGGACCAGGATTCGTGACCGCCTCGTCCACGTCGGAATTGAGGGGGAGCCGTTATTGACAGCTTTCGACTGATGGTCTAAGGTCCTTCTTGCCGATGGTTAAAGGGTCCTTCGCCTTCGCGGCAGCCGAAACGCCAGAATGTCTTCGGCGGATTCGCGGAGCCCTCCGTCGAAGACGGCAGCCGAGCTGCCCTCATATCGGGGGACCCCAGGTCTTAGGTGGCCGCCGGTGGCGGTCAGTCTATGGGGCTGACGCGCGCCAGAACGGAGCGCCTGCCTAACGGTGGGATTCGACTCCGTTGGCCAGCCTGAAGTCACCATCGTCTTTGCGGGTCGGGAAGATTTTCCGGCCCGCATTTTTGTTTGCGAAGCCTAAACCACGGGCGTGAGCCCGGGGAGTGTCATTTTGTAACAGCTGCCCTTTAGTGCGGTGCCGCAGGCGGAGCAGCGATGGTACGGCAAGACGAAGAAGCTTTTAGGTGGTCGCATCTTGTTTGGAAAAAGGAAACCCCGCTTTTTTTCGAAATCAAAAGAGCCACCCCTTCAGGTGGCTCTCGTTTTCTGTTCAGCTCGTCCGGTCCTTGTCCGCCGCATGGCGCTTGCGCTCGTGCTCCTTCAGGTACTTCTTGCGGATGCGGATCGACTCCGGCGTGGCCTCGACATACTCGTCGTCGGCGATGTACTCGAGCGCCCGTTCCAGGATCATCTCCAGCGGCGGGGCCAGGATGATCGAGTCGTCGGCGTTGCTGGCGCGCATGTTGGTCAGCTTCTTGCCGCGGACCGGGTTGACGACCATGGTGTCCCGCTGGCTCGAACCGATGACCATTCCCTCGTAGACCTCGACTCCCGGGCCGACGAACAGCGTGCCGCGCTCCTGGATCAGGTTGAGGGCGTAGGCCGTGGTCTTGCCGTTCTCCATCGAGATCAGCGAGAAGGAGGTGCGGCGGTTGATCTCTCCCTTGTGCGGGCCGTAGTGGGAGAAGACATGCGACAGGGTTCCCTCGCCCCGGGTGTCGGTCAGGAACTCCATCCGGTAGCCGAGCAGTCCGCGCGTCGGGATGACGTACTCCAGGCGGGTGCTGCCGTTCTCGCTGCTCATGGTCTTCATCTCGCCCTTCCTCCGGCCGAGCTTCTCGATGACCGTCCCGGCGCAGGCGTCCGGCACGTCGATCGTGACCGTCTCGTACGGCTCGAGCGTCTGGCCGTCCTCCTCGCGCATGATCACCTGCGGCTGGCTCACCTGGAGCTCGTAGCCCTCGCGGCGCATGGTTTCGATCAGCACCGACAGGTGCATCTCGCCGCGGCCGCTGACCTTGAAGGCGCTGCCGCCGTCCGGGAACTCGATCTGCAGTCCGACGTTGGTCTCGAGCTCGCGCTGCAGCCGCTCGCGGATCTGCCGCGAGGTGATGTACTTGCCCTCGCGTCCGGCGAGCGGGGAGTCGTTCACGAGGAAGTTCATGGTCAGGGTCGGCGGGTCGACGCTGATCGACGGCAGGGCTTCGGCCTGCGGGTCCTCGGCGACGGTCTCGCCCACGTTCAGGTCGGAGATGCCGGCAATGCGGACGATGTCGCCGGCCACCGCCTCCTCGACCTCGACGCCGCGCAGCCCCTCGGAAGTGATGATCTTGGTCAGCTTGAAGCTGTCGCGCCGTCCGTCCTCGCGGATGACCGTGACCGGCATGCCGACGCGGGCCCGTCCCTCGTAGATCCGTCCCAGGCCCATCCGTCCCACGTAGTCGTCGTACGACAGGTTGGCCGGCTGCATCCGCAGCGGCCGGTCGACGTCACTCAGCGCCGGCGGGACCTTCTCGATGATCGTGTCGAACAGCGGCTTTAGGTCCTGGCTCGGGTCGTCGAGCGTGCGCTTGGCGATGCCGTCGCGCGACACGGCGTACAGGCACTCGAAGTCGGTCTGCTCGTCGTTGGCGCCCAGCTCCACGAACAGGTCGAAGACCATGTCCAGCACTTCGGTCGGCCGGGCCGCCGGCTTGTCGATCTTGTTGATGACGACGATCGGCTTCAGGCCGAGCTCCAGCGACTTCCTGAGCACGAATCTGGTCTGGGGCATCGGTCCCTCCTGGGCGTCCACGAGCAGCAGGACCGAGTCGACCATGCGCAGGACGCGCTCGACCTCGGAACCGAAGTCGGCGTGGCCGGGAGTGTCCACGATGTTGACCTTGACGTCGCCCAGCCGGATGCTGGTGTTCTTGGCGTAGATGGTGATGCCGCGCTCGCGTTCGAGGTCGTTGCTGTCCATGACCCTTTCCCCGACCGATTCCCGGTCGCTGAAGGTGCCGGACTGGCGCAGCATGGCATCCACGAGCGTGGTCTTGCCGTGGTCGACGTGGGCGATGATGGCGATGTTCCTGAATTCCACTTCGGTGTTGTTTAGGCTCGCATAACGAGCGAATGCTACTCCTCTCGGGCCGGCCTGTCAATCGGCGGCGGTTCGGTTCGCCGGCCAGCCCGGGTCGCGTCCGGAGCGCATCGGTAAAAATAAGGCCGCGGTTTGGGGCCGCGGCCGTCATTTCGGTCCGTTCGGTCCTAGAAGTATGGGCGTTCCGGCGACTTGCTGACGATCTCGTAGGCCTCATTGGCGGTGTCCACCACCTGCACCAGGTCGAGGTCGTCGGGCGAGATGTATCCCCTGGCCAGCAGGCTTTCCCTGACCCAACCGAACAGCCCTTCCCAGTACGGTCGGTTGACCAGCACGATCGGGATGGGCGACATCTTGCCGGTCTGGATCAGGGTGATCAGCTCGAACATCTCGTCCATCGTGCCGAACCCTCCCGGAAAGAAGATGTAGGCCTGCGACGAGGCGGACATCATTACCTTGCGGGTGAAGAAGTAGTAGAAGCCCTTGCCCCGACTGACGTAACGGTTGGTGCGCTGTTCCTTGGGCAGCTGGATGTTGAGTCCGATCGACTCTGCGCCGGCCTCGGCCGCGCCGCGGTTGGCCGCTTCCATGATTCCCGGACCGCCGCCGGTGATGATGGTGAACCCTTCCTTGCCGAGCGACCGGGCCAGTTCGCGGGCCGACTCGTAGTCTGGATGGCCCTCGGCGACACGGGCCGATCCGAAGAACGTCACTTCCCGCTTGAGGTCGGCCAGGAGTTCGAATCCCTCCGTGAACTCGGACATTATTCGAAATATCTTCCAGCTGGCGTCCTTGCGAAAGTCCGGCACCTGCGGCGGGGGAGTCTCGTCCGTTCCCGGTATTTTCCTTTCGCGATGCCCGCCATCTCTCAGCTTTTGGTCTTCGTCCATAGGGTTGACGTTGTTATTTCCCGGATTTCATCTTGATCGCGTCTCGTCTCGTCGCGTTCGGCTACTCGAACCTCTCCTGCCAGCGTTCCTCGACGCCGACGTCCAGGTCGACGAACACTTGGCGGCCGGTGACCGTCTCCAGCTCGTGCCGGACCGACTGGCCGATCGACTTGATCATGTGTCCGCCCTG
This sequence comes from bacterium, assembly GCA_043825985.1. Taxonomy (GTDB): domain Bacteria; phylum Patescibacteriota; class Patescibacteriia; order SG8-24; family SG8-24; genus UBA1561. Next base: position 33,318 of record JBDRRB010000004.1, read on the forward strand.
GCCGATCAGCATGCCGCGGTAGCGGTCGGCGTTGGTCAGGATCCGTGCCCGGACGTAGAGCGTGCCGTTGTCGCGGTCCGACACCTCCTCGACCTCGACGGTGGTCGAGTACGGCACCTCCTCGTGCATGCGCAGGAAGACCTTCTCGCGGATCAGCTCGGCGATGCGGAAGTTGCGGTCCAGGTTGGTCAGCGTCTCGCCCGGATAGAACGGCTCGCCGACTGGCAGCAGCTCGATCATGGTGTCGATCAGCGCCTTGAGGTTGTGCCCCTTGCTGGCCGATATCTCGATCACCGCGTCGAACTCGTCGGACCAGGCCCGGTACTCGTCGGCGTAAGGGCCGCGCAGGTCCGACTTGTTGACGACCAGGATCTTCGGGCATTCCGCGGCCGACACCAGCCGGTGGACGATCTTCTCCTCGTCGCCGACGTGTCGGGTCGGGTCGACCACGTAGACCACCAGGTCGATTCCGCGGAGCGACTGCCGGGCCTTCTCGTTCAGGCGGGCGGTCAGGTTGTCCGGGACGTGGGTGAACACGCCGGGCGTATCCACGATGACCACCTGTCCGCGCGGGTCGTTCAGTACGCCCTGGATGGCGTGGCGGGTGGTCTGCGGCTTGGGCGTGGTGATGGCCACCTTGGTCCCGACGAGCGCGTTAAGCAGCGTGGACTTGCCCACGTTGGAACGGCCGACCAGGACGGCGAAGCCGGATTTGCTTGCGTTTTGGCTGTTGTTTTCGGTCATATCTTTCTGATGCGTACGAAGCGTACAGCAGCGGTCGGCGTTTTTCCAGTCCGGCCGCCGATCGGTTTGCTTGACCGCATACGGCGCCGCGATTAGGCTCAGGCCAGGTTCTTTCGTTCGTGAACGCTGCCGAAGGGAAAAGGGGAATGTCCGTTGATCGCTGCCGGCGGAAGAAGGACTTTTGGAGGCAGGAAATTCATGACGGCCTGGTCGAGTACTGGACCGAAGCGGAGGAGCGACGACGAAGAGGGTTGGAAACGGTAGGGGTCGGAGGAAATTTGCGTCGGTCAGTCGGATGCCGACTGCTGTGCGTCTGGCTCTGCGGACCAGGATCCGGCCGGCTCGTCCTCGTCTTCCTGCTCTGCGACGGGAACAGTTGGCTGGTCTCGACGGTCGAGATTTCGTGGTGAGACAGGTCGTCTTTCGTCTCTCGACGACGGGTTCCGGTGGAGCCCGTCTTTTTTTGTCTCGGCCGACAGCCCTAGTCCGTCCGGGCGACCAGCTTGGCCACCAGCTCGACATGCGGCGAGTTGGGGAACAGGTCGAGCGCGGTCAGGTCGGCCGTCCGGTAGCCGGCCTTCAGCGCCTGCCAATCCCGGGCGAAGCTGTCGTGGTTGCAGGAGACGTAGACCAGCGTCCGCGGCCGCAGCCTGAGCAGGGTCTCGATCACCTTCGGGTGCAGGCCCGAGCGCGGCGGGTCGATGATTGCGAGGTCGGGATGGCCGTCGCTCCAGGTGAGCGACTCGGCCTTGGCGTCGGTGAAGGTCAGGTTGGCGAGGCCGTTCAGCTCGGCGTTGCGGCGGGCGGCGGCGATGGCCTGGGCGTCGAGCTCCACGCCGTGCGCCTCTCGCACCAGGTCGGCCAGGCCGACGGCGAAGAAGCCCACGCCGCAGTACAGGTCGAGGAGGGTCTCGGCGCCGGACGCGGCGACGTGCCTGCGGACCTCCTCGAGCAGCCGGCCGGCCATGGCCGTGTTGGTCTGGAAGAACGAGTTTGGCGGGATCAGGAAGTCGCGCCCGCCGACGCGCTCGCGCAGCAGCTCGTTGCCGGAGAGCAGCTCCAGCCGCTCGGCGTAGGACAGGTCGGTCACGGTCGGGTTGATGCCGTGGTAGATCGTGGTGCAGTGCGGCGCGAGGCGGCGGAGCAGGTCCTCGCGTGCCGGCAGCTCGCCCTCGCCCGTGACTACGGTGACCATCCGCTCGCCGGTCTCCTTGCCCTCACGCACCACCAGGTAGCGGACGAAGCCGTCGTGCCGGAAGGCGTTCCACGGTTCGGCTCCGCTGTCCCGCATCCAGTCCCGGAACTCGCGCAGCAGGTCGGCGGCCGCGGGTCCGAGTAGCGGGCATTCGTCCAGGTTGACGTAGGCGTTCCAGCGGCCGGGCCGCTTGAGGCCGACCTGGCCCTCCGGTCCGACGCAGAAGTCCATCCGGTTGCGGTAGCCCAGGGTGGCCGGAGCGGGTACGACCGCCTCGATCAGCGGCTCGATGCCGGCCGAGCGCAGCGACTCGTTGACCAGTCCGCGCTTCAGCTCCAGCTGACGTTCATATCTTATATGCTGCCAGGCGCAGCCGCCGCAGGTGCCGGCATGGGGGCAGGTCGGCTCGACGCGGTCCGGCGACGCCTCGACCAGCCTCTCCGTCTCGAACTTCTTGACCCCCTTGCGCTTGCCGACGAACGAGGCCTCGACCCGTTCCCCGGGCACGACGAAATTGAGGCAGGCCGGCCGGCCGCCCACCAGTCCGCAGCCGCGCCCCTTGCGGTCGACATGGGTGATCTCGATTTCGTGCGTCTCGCCGTATTTCATGAGAGCAGGGTACTTTTTTTGTTCGGTTCGGTCCAGGGTTATCTCGGTACCTGGTACCAAAGGGACAGGTGAGATGTCAGCCCCGCTCTGGTAGGTTTGGTCCAGGGTTGACTTTTCGTTTATTAAATGGTTGCCTTAGCCGCAAGGAGGATATTTTGACAAAAAAGAAGTCCACGAATGGCATCGAAAGCCTGAAGTTCGGTCTTAAAACGGCGCTGGAGGAATTTGGTCTGACTCCGAGAGAGTCTGGATTTCTTCTGGGCTGTCTCGGCAAGCTTCTTGCCTTCATGGACAATGAAGAGGTGCCATGTCTTTTGAAATCCGGCGACGAACTCGATCACCTGCAGTCCCAGCTGGTCCTCTCTGCTGCCCTGGGAACGGTGGTTCGGAGAATCCTGACGGTCTCGCTTCAGCAGCCACCCAAATTGCCTGAGTGGACCAAGCCTCCTCAGGAGAGACTGATCTTGATACTGATCGAAGGCGGAATCGACTTGTCAGGATCGCTAGCATGCAAGCTCGATCGGGTTCGTGATGATTTCCAGCAGTATATTTCCGATGAGCTGAAAGCCGCTGCGGAAAAGGTTCTGCATTTCATGATGCCCCATGTCGAAATGCGGCTCGTAAATACGTTCGGCTATGAGCTGGGGCGGCAGGGCGGCTTGATTTGGAGCGGATACAGTTTAGTTCTGTTTGATTTGTTGGTTCATGCTCGGCTAGGGCATTGGCGAATAGTGAATCGTCTGGTGGGCCTGATCGACCAGTGCATGATTAGCTGCTTTCCTCTCGGCGAGTCCGGTCAGGAGTCAGGAACTTATGTATTTCTGGTCGCCTAAACCGACGATTTTCGTTTCTTCTTCTTCTTTCATCTCAGTCCGCACTTCGGTGCGGTTTTTCTTTTCGTAGTGTTCAGGGCCGAACGGGTCGAAGGCGAGACAGGATCTCCCCGCGTTTCTCAAAAAAGAAGGGTTTTGCGCTTGGGTCGTAGGACCGAAAGGCCGTTTTCGGCTTCTTTCTGCTATCATGGAGCCATATGCTTTCGATCGTCATTCCGACCTACAATGAGGAGAAGTACCTGCCGTTCCTGCTGCGTTCGATCAGCGCCCAGACTGCGGACGACTACGAGATCGTCGTGGCCGACAATGGTTCGACCGATCGAACGCGGAAGATCGCGGTCGAGTTCGGCGCGCGGATCACGGACGGCGGACTGCCGTCAGCCGGACGCAACCGCGGTGCGGCGGCGGCCAAGGGCGACCTGCTGCTGTTCCTCGACGCCGACGTGGTGCTGACCAGCCCTCGGTTCATCGAGGATACGGTGGCCGAATTCCGCGAGCGCGAACTGGACGTGGCCACCTGTCGGGTCGAGCCGATCTCGGACCGCAAGGTCGACCGCTATCTGCATGAGGCCTTCAACTACTTCATGTGGGTCATGGCGGCGATCCATCCGCATGCGCCGGGGTTCTGCATCTTCGCCCGCAAGGAAGTGCACGAGAAGATCGGCGGGTTCGACGAGGAGATCAAGCTGGGCGAGGACCACGACTACGTGGACCGGGCCGGCAAGGTGGCCAAGTTCGGTCTGCTCAAGTCGCACAAGATTCCGGTTTCGGTGCGCCGGCTCGACCGGGACGGCCGGCTCAAGACCACGATCAAGTACCTGGCCGCCGAGCTGCACATCCGCACCAAGGGACCGATCAAGAACGACCTGTTCCGCTACGGCTGGGGCCATGACGGCAGCGTCGCGACGAAGGGTGCCGCCGGCGGAAGGAGGCGGCGCGGCAAGTAGGCCGTCGGCGTTCCGACCGAAGCGTTTTTTCGATCCGTACTATAATCAGTCCTGACCTGTCGGCCGGTCGGGCCGGACACGGCAGTCGGCGCGTGGCGGCCGACCGTAACCATCACCTATGTCAGAGAAGAAGTTCATCATGGGCAACGAGGCCGTCGGCATGGCGGCCCGCGCGGCCGGGGCCCGGGCCATGTACGGCTATCCGATCACGCCGGCCTCCGAGATCATGCACTACTGGGCGCGCGAGGCGGGCAGCGAGGCCGGGCGGCGCGACCGGCTGGTGTTCCAGCAGGCCGAGGACGAGATCGGCGCCGGCTTCATGCTGATCGGCGGCGTCCTGTCCGGGACGCGGTCCTTCACTGCGACCGCCGGTCCGGGCCATGTCCTGATGCAGGACGCCTTCGCCATGGCCGAGGCGATGCGCCTGCCGGTCGTGGCCTACGTCATGCAGCGCGGCGGACCGTCCACCTCGACCGTCATCTACTCGCAGCAGGAGGTGAACCTGGCCTGCTTCGGCGGCAACGGCAACGGCTTCCGCGTGGTCTACGCCCCGTCCTCGCTGCAGGAGATGTACGACTGCGCCATCCGCTCGTTCAACACGGCCTGGCGCTGGCGGTTTCCGACCTTCATGCTGGGCGACGGCTACCTGGCCAAGATGATGGGCGAGGTCGAGGCCTACGATCCGGCCGAGCGCGGCATCGAGATGGTGCCGACCGAGGCCTACATGCTGGAGCGGGAGCGGCGGATCGACTTGGCCGAGGTAGTGCCCTCGCCGGAGATACAGGTCAGGCATGACGGCGGGGTGGAGTACGCCTGCCTAAGGAACTGCCTGAACCTCGAGGAGGAGACGCTCACGGTGAACCGCGAGATCAAGGCCGCCTGGGACCGGATGGCCGTCGAGGTCACGGAGCACGAGCTGTACGGTTCGGACGGCGCCGGGACGCTGATCGTGGCCCACGGCATCGTGGCCGCGGCCGCCCGGACGACCGTCGACTCGCTGGGCGACGCCGGCGGTGTGGCGCTCTTCCGTCCGGTCACTCTGAACCCGTTTCCGGCCGAGGCCCTGCGGCGGGCGGCGGCGCAGGCCGAACGCGTCATCGTGGCCGAGTCGGCCTACAACCAGCTCGGTCGACTGGTCCGCGACGCCCTCTACGGTCATGCGACCGTGCCGATCGTCGACTACTTCCGTCCCTCGTTCGGCATCCTGCCCGAGGACCTGGCCGACCTGGTGACCGGTCGGGTCACCGCCTAAAGCGACAGACACTATGTTTGGAATCAAGAGAAAGCCGTCGGTCGAGTATCGCTCGCCGTTCCCCAAGTGCGTTCGCCTGGAGTCGAAGCCCCATACCTTCTGCGGCGGCTGCGGCCATCCGGAGGTGCTCAAGGCGTTCGGCTTCGCCGTCGACGAGCTGGAGCTGCAGGAACGCGTCGCCTTCGGCGTGGACATCGGCTGTTCGCTGCTAGCCTGGGACTTCTTCAACCTCGACACCATCGAGACCCATCACGGCCGGACGGTGCCGGTGATGGCCGGACTGCGGCGGGCGAATCCCGAGGCGGTCGCCGTGGCCTATGTCGGCGACGGCGGGGCCTACGCCATCGGCGCCGGCCACCTGCTGAACTCGGCCATCCGCAACGACAACATCCTGACCGTCGTGGTCAACAACGGCCTCTACGCCATGACCGGCGGGCAGGAGGCGCCGACCACCCATCCGGGCTGGAAGGTGACGACTGCCCCGTACGGCGCCGACGAGTACTACATCAAGGCGCCGGAGATAGTCAGGAACGTCAATCCGACCGCCTTCGTGGCGCGCGGCATCGTCACCCGGCAGCTGGAGCTGCGGGCGCTGATGAGGGACGCGCTGCGGCATGTGGCCGACAACAAGGGCTTCGCCTTCCTGGAGGTGCTGTCGCAGTGCCCGCTCAACTGGAAGACCATGGACGATCCGAAGGAGACGTTTCGGCGGCTGGAGGAGGATCATGCCGCTACCTTCCCACCCGGAAAATTTTAGGCGGGCATTCAGGCCTTGGTCCGGGCGCGCTGCACCCGACTTCGCGATTCGTTTGCTCGGCGTACCCTCTAGTACGCCTCGCGGCACGAATCTCTCCAGTCGGGAACATCGCATCCCGTCCAAGACCTGACGAAGGCCTGTCTTTGACAGGCACTTCGTCTCACTTGGAACTCACTGGCAGTCAGGCTGATCTCGCCTGATGCCTGCTGGGGATTCTCCAATCCAGACCGGCACACTTCGTCTCACCAGGGACTTGCAGAGGATTTTCATAGATTCCCAAATCGTTTTTAGATGCCTATGGCCGAATCAACCTACAACATCATCGTCTCCGGCGAGGGCGGACAGGGAGTGCTGTCGATCGCCGAGATCGTCGCCTACGCCGCCTGGCTGCAGGGGCGGCAGGCAGTCTGCGTGCCGTACTTCAGCACCGAGAAGCGCGGCGGCGTTTCGACTGCCTTCGCCCAGATCGGCGACCGGCCGATACCGTTCCCCAAGTTTCGGCAGGCCGACCTGGCGGTAGCCCTGTCGCAGCGGGCTGTCGAGCGGCTCCAGCCGTTCTTGGGCGACGCCACTCAGGTCATCGTCAACACTCATCTGGTCAAGGACATCGGGCCGTTCGGCCGGCGGCCGGTGCTGTCCATCGACGCCACCGCCCTGGCCAACGAGCGGCTGCACAAGCCGCGGACCTTCAACATGATCGTGCTCGGCGCGATGCTCAGGTTCGTGCCCGGGCTGTCCGAGGAGGGCTTCGCCGCCGCGCTCGACAAGCAGTTCGCGGTCAGGTACGAGCGCGATCCCGAGTTGCGCGCCCTGAACCGGCAGGCGATTGACTTGGGATACGGGCTGTAGGGCAATGTGAAGACGTCTGTGAATTCGTCTCGCTTGAACGGTAGACGTAAATGACCAAAAACGATTTGGGGAAATTGACCGTTTCTTTCTGGCGACACCTGCGCGGTGCCGTCTTTCGGCGCGAGAGCGGGGTGCTGGCCGAGCTGCTGCCGCAGGTCGGCGACGACCAGCTGGCCCACGCGGTCGATTCTTTCAGCCTGCGCGATAAGCTGGCGGTGATCCGAGCCCTGCCGGCCAGGCGTCGCGCTAAGGTGATCCTCGAGATGAGCGACTGGTCGGCCGATACCGTGCTGCCCAATCTTCAGCTGGAGGAAGTCTGGAGCACGATCATGTCCGCCGAGTCGGACGATGCCGCCGACATCATCCAGTCCCTCGACGGTCCGGTGCGCGAGAAGGTCGTCGCCCGGCTGAGGGAAGACGATCCGAACGGGCTGCTGGCACTGTCCGTCTTCGCCGAGCAGACCGCGGGCGGACGCATGAAGACCGAGGTGCTGTCGTTCCGCGACGGATTGACCGTCGAGGAGGTGCGGCGCGAGATATCGTCCGATCCGGCCGCGCGGCATAAGTCCAACTACGTCTACGTCACCGGCGCCGGCGGCGAGCTGATCGGGCGCTTCTCGGTCATCCGGCTGCTGCAGGCCGACGCCAGGTCGCGACTGTCCGAGATCGTGGACGCCACGGCCATCGCCCTGCCGGCCGGGCTGGACCAGGAGGAGGTGGCCCTGGCGTTCGACGAGGCCGAGGCGATCGAACTGCCGGTCGTGAATCATCGCGGCCGTCTGCTGGGAGTGATCACCGCCGACGACGTGTTCGAGGTCATGGAGGAGGAGTACGGCGAGGACGTGACGCGGATGGCGGGCGTGCACGGGGACGCGCACATCAGCGATCCGCTCTGGCTGTCGTCCCGGCGGCGCCTGCCGTGGCTGGCGGTCAACCTGGTCACCGCCCTCATGGCCGCCTCGGTGGTCGGGCTGTTCCGGGGGACGATCGAGAGCGTGGTCATCCTGGCGGCGTTCATGCCGGTCATCGCCGGCATGGGCGGCAACGCGGCCCAGCAGTCCCTGGCCGTGACCGTGCGGGCGATCGCCCTGGGGGACATCAGGCACCTGTCGCTGCTGAAGGTGGTGGCCAAGGAGATCGGCGTCGGCGCGCTGAACGGGTTCATGGCCGGAGTGGTCGCGGGCGTCCTGGCCTCGGTCTGGACCGGCGACTGGGCCATCGGCTCGGTGATCGTGATGGCCATGACCGCGAACCTCCTGATGGCCGGACTGGCCGGCGTGTCCGTGCCCCTGGCCATGCGGGCCTTGAAGGCCGATCCGGCCCTGGCCTCGACGGTTTTCGTTACTGCCGCGACCGACATTTTCGGCTTCTTCGCCTTCCTCGGCCTGGCGACGCTGCTGCTGGTGTGAAGTTTTAAGTTTTTGTCTGGATATTTTTATGCCTTCCAATCTAACGCAAGTTTCGGTTGAGGTTTCGGCCCGTCATATTCACCTGTCGCAGGCGGATCAGGATGCGCTGTTCGGCGCGGGCTACGAGATGCCGGTCGCCAAGGACCTGTCCCAGCCCGGTCAGTGGGCCGGCGATGACAAGATCACGGTACGCGGGCCTAGGGGAGAGTTCGACTGTCGCGTGCTCGGCCCGTGTCGGGGGGCCACTCAGGTCGAGCTGTCGAAGACCGACTGCCTGAAGATCGGCATCGAGCCGACGCTGCGCCTTTCCGGCGATCATGCCGGCACGCCCGGCTGCACGCTGGTCGGACCGAAGGGCGAGGTCGAGTTGAAGTCCGGCGTGATCGTCGCCCGGCGGCACATTCATCTATCGGACGAGCAGGCCACCGAACGAGGTCTCGTGAACGGCCAGACGGTCAGCGTCCGGGTCGGCGGCGAGCGCGGCCTGACCTTTCACGAGG
>JBDRRB010000005.1:0-7045 GCA_043825985.1 bacterium
AGGTTTTGCAGGTCGGTCCGGACCGGTTTCCTGAAAGGCTGAGGTTGGTGCGATTCGACTTTGGCTTCCAGGAACGAAGTCTCCTGGAGATGAGGACGGAAAGAAGGTCTCGGGGCTACAGTGCGGTAGAAGTCGCTCTGAGTCAGGTTGCCTTGGAATTCAGCGGTGATTGGGTTCCGGTCAGTCCTCTGGTCGCGGCCGCATGTGAGCTGTCCGGGTTGCTGCCGGTTCTTCCGCCAGAAGACCGCCATCCGTGTCGACACGTCTGCCTGCATGAAATGCCGTGCAGCGCCGGACCATTTAGGGTACTGGCCGACAGGGAGGGCGGCGCGCGGCATAGTCTCGTCTTCGAGACTGAGACCGTCGGCGAGGTCGGACGGCTGAAACGTCGCGGTTTCTTTTGGGGACTGTTCAGCCCGTCTGATTTTCTGCCTGGGGCATGGATCCTGCTCTGCCCTCCATAGGATCGAGTCGAATCTTCGCGCCCTGCCTCGATACCACATCAGACTCTCTCGACCGCCATTTCGGCGGTTTTCTTTTTGTCCGATGTCGCTGCTATGCTGCAGACAGCATCTAATTTTTCTCATCAAAATATTTTATGGCCGATAACAACACGGCCGAGACCGGCTGCTGCTCGCGGCTCGACCCGAGCCTGTGGGACGAGCGTGAGTTCACCTGGCAGGACAAGCCGTTCCTGCGCGAGAGGGTGATCAGCTTCCTGCATATGCCGCTCAACATGGGGGCGGCCTTCAGGCGCGGCTTCGCTCAACTGGAAAGGGCCGGAGCCATGCCGGTTCAGCCGTTTTGGCTGTCGGACGAGCGGTCGGCCTGGGGTGCGGACCTGCTGCTCGAGATGGACGGCCGAGTAGAGGGCGTTGAGCCGGTTCGTCTCTCCGGCCAGTTCGTGTCCAAGGTCTTTTCCGGTCCCTACAGCCAGATCAGGAACTGGATCGGGGAGATGGAGAAGTTCGCCGCCGGACGCAACCGGAAGATCGACAAGCTGTACTTCCACTACGCCTACTGTCCCAAGTGCGCCAAGCAGTACGGACAGAACTACGTGGTGCTGATCGCACGCGTCAGCTGACGGTCGGTCCGGTCTTCGGGCGCGAGGTCAGGAGCGTCGTCGGCAGGGGAGTTCGTCGAACGGTTCTTTCGGTTCGTCCGACACGGCACCGTCGGTGGTCCGTTCGGCCCGCGCATTGTGGTATCATTTCCGTGTACGGTCGTGATTTGATGCGCGTCAAAAGCGCACGGCGACTCCGACGCCTGGCCGACCGAAGAAAGATTTTCGAAATATGGACTACGCCCTTCTGCAGCAGGTGATGGCCTACGGTTCGCTGACCGTGGTCTTGCTGCTGGTCGGTTTCGGCACCTGGGTCGGCGTCGACAGCCGAAACAACCACCGTAACCTGGCGTTCTCCGGCATCATCATCACCGTCGCGCTGTGGCTGATGTCGTTCGCCTTCTGGCGGCTGCCGACCCTGGCCGGTCAGTCGGTGTTCTGGTTCCGTTCGCTGTACTTCGTCGGTTCGCTGATCCCGGTCTTCTATTACCTGTTCAGCCTGGCCTACCTGCTCGACCGGAAGCTGCCGCGCCTGGTCTGGCCCCTCGCCCTGCTGCCCAACCTGGCCATCGGCTGGTTCGCCTTCTTCTCCGACGCGCTGGTCCGGCAGGAGGGCCGCAGCTTCTGGCTGCAGGGTCCGGGACTGACGCTGTTCGCCCTGCATTTCGCGCTGTTCGTCATCGCCTCGCTCGGCATAATGATCTATTCCGCCCGGATCAAGAAGAATGCCGACCCGAAGGAGCTTCTGCCGGTCATCGCCGGTGCGGTGTTCGCCTTCCATGCGGTCTTCGGCGTGCTGTTCAGCTCGTACATGGCGCGCGACGCCGACTACCTGCTGACCGTCCTGGCACTGGTCGGCGGCGTCCTGGTCATGGTGCCGTTCATCATCCAGCGCAAGCTGCTCGTCGACCTGCGGCTGGTGGGGGTCGAGCTGCTGATCATGATCGCGCTGTTCGTCTTCATCTCCGACATGGTGGTGTCGTCGGAGACGATCTTCGACTTCGGTTTCCGGCTGGCGATCCTGGTGATGCTGCTGGTCTACGGGGCGATGACCACCCGGATCTTCGTGCACGAGATCAGGCAGCAGCGCCGCAACGAGGTGATGCAGGAGCAGGTGATCGTCATGAACCGCCGGCTGATGGAGGCCGACCGGTTCAAGACCAAGTTCGTCTCGCTGGTCGCCGAGCAGCTCCATTCGCCGATGACCTCGCTGCGCAGCTACGCCGAGCTGGCCCTGCGGGACGAGTTCGGCAAGGTGCCGCCGCGGCTGCGCGAGATACTCCAGTCGAACATCGAGACGCTGGACCGGATAACCGGCATGACCAAGGCGTTCCTGGACGTCGGCCGGATCGGTTCCGGCGAGGTCGGCATCTTCAAGTCCGATACCGACCTGGGGGCGCTGGTCGCCCGGCTGGTCGCCGAGGCCGAACCGCTCGCCGAACACAAGGGACTGACCCTGCGGACGCTGGTGGCGCCGAACCTCCCGCCGGTATCGTGCGACTCCGGCGCGATCTACCACGCGCTGATGAACCTGGTCGACAACGCGATCAAGTACACCGAACGCGGAGAGGTGATCGTGTCGGTCTCCGTCTCCGACGGTCAGGTCGACGTCCGGGTCACCGACACCGGCATCGGCATGACCGACGACGAGCTGCGGTCGGTGCTGCGCACGCTCGAGCGGGGCATGTCGGCGGTGAAGCTCGAGTCGCGCGGCGAGGGGCTGGGCATCTTCATCGCCAAGCAGATCGTTGAGGCCCATGGCGGCCGGATGGTTGTCGAGTCGCCGGGTCGGGACAGCGGTTCGACCTTCGGGTTCTCGTTCCCGTTGGGCTCTTAACCGAATCTATTCAATTATCACTATGCGCAAGGAAAGAATGATCTCCCTGGCGGTGCTGGCCGTGGCTGCGCTACTGCTCTCCGGTGTCGGCTGCATTGAGGCCAACCAGATTCCGGGTGCGGAAAATACCGAGGTCAATGAGCTGACCGATGACGGTTCCGGTACCGAGGTCGAAACCGAGGTCGAGGCTGAAGACGAAGAGGAAGACGAAACCGAGGACGAAAACGAAGACGAGAATGAAGAGGAAAACGAGAGCGAAGACGAAGACGGGGACGGCTCCGTGACCGGGGCAGCGGTTTCCGTAGGTGCGTCGGGTAAATATTCGCTGAATGAGGTCGCGTCTCACGCTACGGCCGACGACTGCTGGATGGCGATCGACGGGCAGGTCTACAATGTGACCGCCGCCATCGGAAATCATCCGGGCGGCGAGATGATCCTGCAGGGCTGCGGAAAGGACGCGACGCAGCTCTTCGCGACCAAGGGCCGCGGCGAGGCCGGTCCGCCGCACTCACCGCAGGCCCGCGAAGGTTTGGCTAATTTCATGATCGGAACCCTCAAGTAAGATGATCGACTTTCTGGTTCGACTGGCCTACCTGTCCATATTGGGCTGGCCGCTCATCGCCTATACCGGCGCGCTGAGCCTGGTCTTCCTTCTGCTGACCGCCTCGGCGGCCAAACTGACCTGGAAAGGCCGACGGCTGATGACGTTCAAGACGCACGTTCGGCTGGCGTACGTGACCGTGGCCATTGTCCTGTTCCACGGACTGCTCGGCCTGTCGCTGCACATTTGATCGCGGCTAGTCGCATCGCGACGGCTGTCCGGCATCCGATTCCGTCGGATGCCGGATTTTGCTATCATGGTCCCGGCCGAAAGGAGGTTGCGGATGGCCCTAGACGTCATGGGCTTGATGAGGGACAGGCATGTCTGGCGAATGTTGGCGGAACAGGCCGTCATGGCTCTCGAGGACGGCTTGCCGTCACGTCGGCTGCTCGGTCTGGTGCTGGATACTGATAGCGGAGACCTGGCCTGCGAACATGCCGTCCGGCTGCTGCCGGACCATGACTGGTCGTCGTCAGACAGCCTAACGCCGCCGACCCTGGTCGGCATCTGCCCGGATTGGTTTCGCGACGATCTGCTGGCAGCCAATTCGCACCTGCACCAGAAGATAGATGCAGCCCATCGCTCCGGTTCTTTCCTGGTCCTGACCGTCGCCTTGTCTGGTACGGGCCTCTGGACCCTGCCGCTGCCCCGGTTCGGGTCATGGATGCAGTCCGACTGAGACGCCTGCTTGGGCGTCTTTTTTGTGCTCGGCGGAAACCGCGGATTTCCGTTTAGGCGGTTTGCTGGTAACCTGCTCTCTCGGTGGAGGAAAGATGGACAACGGTAATGTTCAGCTGTTGACTGACGATCGTCGGCAACAGCTCCAGGATGCGGCGCTCCGAGCGGTCGAGGCCGGACAAAATTGCGACGAGCTGATCGGAATGATTCTGGTCGTGGACAGAGGCAGCCTGCAGATGGTCCGGAAGATTTTTCCCGACACCGATTGGGAAAGCCGATGTGGGACGAAAGAATCCGGATGGGAGTCGGTAGTTGTCGACCTGCTGCCAGAAATCGGCTGGGGATTTATTCCCTCCCTGCTGCTAGGCAGCATCAGGCAGCTGCTGGACAGTCAATTGTTTCCGGTCGTCATCTTCGGTCGTCAGGGGACGAGTGTCGTCAGCGTTCAGCTCCCGGTCGGTCCGGATGAACAAAAATAGGGTTCGGCTCTTGGGGCCAGGGCATCCGCTTGGATGCCTCTTTTGTTCTGTCGGCAGAGGAGCCGGTCAGACGGTTCGGATTGACATTCTGGCCGTTCTGTGGTTTAATATGTCCTTGTCAGAGCGTCACCGCAAATTTAAGTCAGGCGGTGATGGACTCGAGCTCAGAGATTCGTGCATAAGGACGTGACTCTGCAGATATCGGGTCACGTTTTTAAGTATGAAAAACAGAGAACCGAACGAGGAACAGGAGGCCGGCGGGTTCGACGGCCTGGGCATCGCCCCGAAGCTGCTGGACGCCCTTAAGGGCTCCGGCTTCAAGAACCCGACGCCGATTCAGGCCCAGGCCATTCCGGTCTGCATTGAGGGCCGCGACATCGTGGGAATCGCCCAGACCGGCACCGGAAAGACCATGGCCTTCTCGGTGCCCATGCTGCAGCGCATCGCCCGCGAGGGCGGACAGGGCCTGGTGGTCCTGCCGACCCGCGAGCTGGCGCTTCAGGTCGACGAGGAGCTGGTCAAGATCGCCAAGCGGTTCGGACTGCGCACCTCGGTGCTGATCGGCGGCGCGTCCATGAACCGTCAGGTGGACGAGCTTCGGCGCCGGCCGCACGTCATCATCGTGACGCCGGGTCGGCTCATCGACCACCTGCAGCGCCGGACCGCCTCGCTCGACGGGGTCAGGGTCGTGGTGCTCGACGAGGCGGACCGCATGTTTGACATGGGCTTCGCCCCGCAGATCAGGAGAATCATGCAGAGCGTTCCCGAGGAGCGCCAGACCATGCTCTTCTCGGCCACCATGCCGGACGAGATCGCCCGACTGGCCCAGCAGTACATGCATGACCCGGAGCGGATCGAGGTGGCCCGCGCCGGAACCGCGTCCGACCTGGTCGAACAGCAGCTGTTCGTCGTGCCCAAGCAGGACAAGATGAGGCTGCTCCGTCACGCCCTCAAGGAGGAGCGGGGGACGGTGCTCGTGTTCTCGCGCACCAAGTTCGGCGCCAAGCGCATCACGCGCGAGCTGTGCCGCGACGGCGAGAAGGCCGACGAGATCCACAGCAACCGGACGCTGGCCCAGCGCCGCTCGGCACTGAGCGGATTCAAGAAGGGCAAGCATCGGGTACTGGTGGCGACCGACATCGCCGCGCGCGGCATCGACGTCACCGGCATCTCGCTGGTCGTGAACTATGACCTGCCGGAACAGGCCGAGGACTACGTGCACCGCATCGGGCGGACCGGACGGGCCGAGCGGACCGGACGGGCCGTGTCGTTCGCCGAGCCGGACCAGGGACAGATCGTCACCGAGATCGAGCTGCTGACCCAGAAGCGCCTCGACATGCGCCCGCTGCCGTTCGAGCCGAGCGTCCCGCTCCAGCCGATGACCTCGCCCAGCCGGCGCCGGTCCCGCGGCGGCGGTCGCAGCTCCGGCGGTGCGCCGGGTCGCCGCATGCGCCGTCCTTCGGCCGGGCCTTCCGCCCAGTCGGCCGGCCAGAGAGGTCCGGCCCGACGCCGTCGGTACTGACCGCAGACGCCTCCCTTATCGGGAGGCGTTTTTGGCTCAACGGAGCCAATTAGACCCGTTTTTTGGGTTCAGACCATTGACATCTGTGCGGATAGCTGTTATAGTGGCCTCTTGTGCAATCGATCGATTGATCTGACGTCGAACAAAGACACGGAACAGCACAGGTCCGGAAGATTCGGATAGGAAACAGTAACGCAGTTATAAGAGTCCAGAAGAACTTCAGAGACGTTAGAGAGAAGAGCCCGGTTTCGACCGGGCTCTTCTTTTTGTCCTGGCGGGCCCCGGTTCGGGCGCGTTGCGCTTGGTTTCCCTCGCTCCTAGTTCATCGTACCTTTAAGTACGACTCACTTCGTCGCTCAGTCCAACCAAGCACATCGCATCCCGCCCGAGGCCCGCGTGATCGGCCTGTTCTTCATCCAACCTGAAGGCCGCCGCGGGATTTGATGCGTCCCGTCCAGAGCCTGCCGTCTGACAGCTTTCGGCCGAGTTTGTCCTTGAGGGCTTGACATTAGCGCCTGGCCGGGTTATCCTGCCGTTCATTGAAACGATGACCGAACGTCGTATGCCCTACTTTTTCTTTTCGGAGGACTACGATCATCTGGGCCGTCAGGTCGCGGACCTGAAGGAGAAGATCCGGGCGGCCTATGCCGACGCGGCCGACAGCGCGGAACAGAGTTCCGAGACCTGGCACGACAACTTCGGCTTCGAGGACGGGCAGCGTCAGATAATGATGCTCGGCCACCAGCTGGAGAAGCTGGCCGGAGTGATGAACCGGGCCGAGCTGCTGGAGCATCGTCCGGCCGGGAAGAGGGTCGAGATCGGCTCGACCGTGCGGGTGCTGGACGAAGTGACCGACGAGGAGGCG
>JBDRRB010000006.1:0-19983 GCA_043825985.1 bacterium
AGTGGAGTTTCTTTTCTATGGGCATACATAGCAAATTTTGCAAAAAAATACCGGCGTTGCGTAGCAACGCCGGTAAGGACCGAAGTCCAAGTGCCAAACCAAGTTCCAAGCGTCCGAGCGCCGAGCTCACTCCCGGAGGGATGAGACGGCATAGCCCGAGAGGCCAGAGCCCCGCCAGCCGGCGCGCAGGCCGACCCCGCCCGCACCGAGAGGCCGGTAGACGATCGGGACGTCGTCCCACGACTCGTCGTCGCTCACGGGAATGTTCAGCTCGTAGCCGCCGAGGAAGTAGCCGGGGTTCTCCTTGTAGTCGATGCTGCGCGGATAGTCCGGGTAGAGCCAGGCGAGGACGAGCCCCTCGTCCGCAATGGACTTGGGACCGCGCACGGCCGTGATGCTCTGTCGCTTCCGGTGGGTATCGAGGTCGATCACACACCACTTAACGACAGGCTTGTGGGTCTCGTTCCCGACCCAGAGGCGGAGATGCTTCTTGTCGGTGCGGAGGTGGTCCCAGCGCCAGACGTTTCGCTCGCCGTGCACGCGGAGGATCTCCGCGAGGTGGGCATTCGCCGTCCGTTGCACACCCTCCTGTCCTTCGCCGAGGCGAATGCGGAGGGAGAGGAAGGTGAGGGGTCCCTCGGGGACCTCGGGGACGTTCCCGCGTAGACGTTTGAGGGTCTCGTCCGTTATGCCCCCATTCTGTGCCAGGTTCGCCTGCGTGAGGCGTTCCAGCAGTTGTTCCGGCGTCTGCACGAAGGGGTTGCTTTGGTCCGTCATTTTGACCTGTCCTTTCGTTCACTGCCCTCGGCGTTCCTTTGCCTAAGGGGGTGACGCGCTAATTTAGCAGGCGGAAGACCGGTCGTCAACCCTTCCTGCCGGTCAGGGTTCACCTTCCCGCCCGCTTCCTGCTCGTGAAACCTCCGACGGTCTCGACGGTACTTTGGGGAGCTAAGGGCGCTAGGCACATACCGTTAGGGTTCTAACATCCTCCACGAGCCCCTGCCACAAAGATCCGGTACCGACTTGGTACCGGATCTTTGTGTTTAGGAGATGAAAGGAATCGAACGGGGTCGAGCAACGAGCCGGCGAGTAGAATAGCTAATTTTTGCCTCAAAATACTCGCCCGTTGTATCCTAGAGGCGTAAATTCGTAGGCAGTTAAGCCGAAAGCCCTATGGAAAAACGAGGTCTGGTGGAGAAAGTGGTGCGCGACACCCTGAAGAAAGCCGACATTGAAATCGGCGGCAACCGTCCCTGGGACCTTCGCGTCAAAGACCAGCGTTTTTTCTGGCGGGCGTTTCGCGACCGTAACCTGGGCGTCGGGGAGGCGTTCATGGACGGCTGGGTCGAGTGCGACCACTGGGACCAGTTCAGCGACCGGTTCTGCCGCACCGTGTCCACCCGGCAGCTTCCGTTCAGTCTCTCCGCCTTTCTACATGGACTGCGGGACATTGCCTTGAACCTCGGCACCAAGAGCCGGGCCTTCACCGTGGGCGAGCGGCACTACGACATCGGAAACGACCTGTACGAACGAATGCTCGACAAGCGGATGGTCTACACCTGCGGGTACTGGAAGGACGCCGCCGATCTCGACTCGGCCCAGGAGGCGAAACTGGACCTGGTCTGCCGCAAGGTCGGCCTAAAGGAGGGGATGAAAGTGCTCGACATTGGCTGCGGCTGGGGCAGCTTCGCCAAGTTCGCCGCCGAACGGTACGGCGCGCACGTGACCGGCGTCACCGTCTCCAAGGAACAGCTCGAACTGGCGGAACGTTCCTGTGCCGGACTGCCGGTGGAGTTCAAGCTGCAAGACTACCGCGACATCACCGGGCAGTTCGACGCGGTCGTGTCGCTCGGCATGTTCGAGCACGTCGGCTGCAAGAACTACCGCACCTACATGGAGGTCGTGGACCGCACGCTCAAGGACGACGGGCTGTTTCTGCTGCACACTATCGGCGGCAACACCTCGGTCAAGGGAACGGATCCCTGGATCGACAGGTACATCTTCCCGAACTCGATGCTGCCGTCGGCCGTGCAGATAACCCGCGCCGTCGAGGGGCTGTTCGTGCTGGAGGACTGGCACAGCTTCGGTGCCTACTACGACCGGACCCTGATGGCCTGGTACGAGAACTTCGCGCGTTCTTGGTCGGAACTTTCCGCGAAATACGACGAACGTTTCCGGCGCATGTGGGAGTACTACCTCCTGACCTGCGCCGGCACCTTTCGGGCCCGGTCCAACCAGCTGTTGCAGGTCGTCCTCTCGAAACGGGGCGTCCCGGGCGGCTACGAGTCGATTCGGTAGGACATTTCCAGCACAGAAACATCCAACGAGAACGATAAAAACTTGTGGCTGTGGGGGTCGGTACGGTAACTTTAACTTCTCCGTAAGAAGTAACCGTTTTTTTATGATCAACATCAACCAGCCCGCGCCGAGTTTCAGCAACGTCACCGCCTACAAGAAGGGCGAGTTCACCAAGGTCAGCCTGGACGACTACCAGGGCAAGTGGCTGGTGTTCTTCTTCTATCCGCGGGACTTCACCTTCGTCTGCCCGACCGAGCTGCGCGGGTTCGCCAAGCGGGCGGCCGACTTCGCCGAGCTCAACTGCGAGGTCCTGGCCGCTTCGACCGATTCCGAATGGTCGCACAAGGCCTGGTTCGAGCGGGACCTGGCCGAGGTCGAATACCCCGTGCTTGCCGACACCACCCAGGCCCTGGCTCGCGAGTACGGCGTGCTGAACGAGGAAGACGGTTCGGCTGACCGGGGGCTGTTCATCGTCGACCCGGAAGGCAAGGTCAAGTACGTCGTGGTTTCGGCCGGTTCGGTCGGCCGTTCGGTCGACGAGACGCTGCGCGTGCTGCGGGCGATTCAGTCCGGCGGTCTCTGTCCGGTCGACTGGCACCAGGGCGAGGAGACGTTGGGCAAGGCGTGAATCGGAAGGTGCTGCATTGGACGGACGAAGGCTGGCTTCTTGGGTCCAGACAAAACAAAGACGGCCGCCCTAGGGAGCGGCCGTTTTGCCTCTGGTTTCTGTCAGGCCAGGCGCGTGATGACGAGTGAGGCGGCCGACTCTCCCGGGAGCAGCTCGTCTTCCGGGCCGTATTCTGGCTCTTCCCGCCAGCTGTCTTCATATTGCCGTTGACCCTTAACGAAACGGTAGTCTATCTTTCCCTCTCCGTGCATGGTCTTCAGCACCTGGGTTAAGCCGTTCGCGTCGAATCCCTCGTCGACTCCACCGAAGTAGACTCGCTGGTTGATTGGTCCAAGAATGTACTTCCCACCGACCTTGAGAAACGGCAGTGCGGCCTCCAGGTCATCCCGAAAGCCTTTTTGGTCTAGACTGTTCCAGCCGTGCATGGTCACGGAAGTTAGGGCCAGGATTCGGTCCTGCGGATCAAAGCTGCAGCGGTACGGGAAAAATCCATGCAGCGGGACGGACTTCTGGGCATGCTTCTTGAAGTAGCGTTCACGAATCAGGCCCTGCTCGGTCGGACGAAGATAGGCGAACAGAGTCTGCTCGTTGAGTTCGACATCATCGGTCTTCAGGCGGTTGGCCTCGGTGGACAGCTGCGGCCAGATGTAGTTTGCGTAGTCCAGCATGTTTCCGGCCTGCCGGTTGACCGTTTCCAGAAAGCGACGGTTTCTGGCGCTGATCGGATAGCCGGGAACGAAATAGCCGAAGGCTCCGTCAGCCATCAGGCCGTTGCTCAGGGCATCCGATATCTCCGTGTCGATGAGCGGGTCGTTGTGGTCGCCGGTCTCCGCGTAGGAGGCTATTTCGTGGTAGAGATTCTCCATCCATTGCAGGCCCGAGGCAGCTCGGCTGGGGGATTTCGACGTCGGCAGCACGGACATCCAGTGGCGGGCCTGTTCGATCTTCTTGTCGTAGCCGTCCATCTCTCGGCGCAGGCGATCGTTCGGCAGTCCGGACAGGTACCTTTCCCAGCGGTTCAGATACTCGTTCCATTTTTTTGGGTCGCCGAGGGCATCCAATGACTCTTGCTTGTAGTCAAAGAAGGTCATGAAGTCTTCCTGGTACGATTCTTGCAGTTCGGCGAAGTCCTCGATGCTCCACGAGCCGTCGACCAGTCGACCGATCAGTTCCTGCAGGCGTTCCAGTTCCGATTGCCAATCGTCTAGGGTCTTCTGGTCCGTAGGTCGGTCCAAGGACAGCGTCTCGCTGATTCGGCTCATCAGGTTCAGTCCATCGTGGACCGTCGCCAGGTAGGGGTTGCCGCTGGTCGGCGTGTACTGTCCGTACATCGTATCCAGCGCCCGGAGATCTTCATGGTAGAGGTCCTCATACCACCCGTCATTCGGCACTTCCTCACGTCGGATCGCATCGAGCAGAATGGATGGCATGATCTCGTCCGCATATTCGTACTCGACGATGGTTACGCCTTCCCGGTCACAGAGCTGATAGGGGTCGCCAATGACGGTAATGTCGGCCCCCTTGGGCCAGACTTCCTCCCGAGGCAGATCGAACAGGTCTGGATACATGAACATCGGGCGCGATTTGACCACCTTGCTGCTCCGGCTCATCTCCAGCAGAAATTCCTCCTGCATAGCCTGCGGCAGCTCCGACTCGGCCAGAGGTCTCCGGACATCGCCGTTGAGCAGGTAGAGCATTCGGTCACCGTCCATACTGACGGTGACCATGACCTTTTCGTCAGCTCCAGTTTGCTGCCGGTAGCACTCGAAGGGCAGTGCAAAAACCACCCCATCGGCATTGACGTAGGGTGATCCAGAAGGGTGGGCATCGACCAGTCCGCTGGCTCGAATGTCTTTCTCCTTTTGTCTAACCAATTCCTCGATTTCTTCAGCTGACAGGAACTGGCTGTCCGTCTCCTGTTGCGAGTCCTGTTTTTCCGGGCCGCCTTCTTCCCGTATGGCGGGTTTGGGCTGTCCTTCTGGGAAATTTTTGTACATAGTCGATGATGGCGTACTGCTTAGCTTTCAGGGAAATCCTATCACCTTTCTATGGTTTTTGGTTGCCGGATCTGCTGATACCGTTTGCCGGTTTATAACACGAGTTCCTTTCTTCGAATCGGTCTTTTTCCTGCCGGCTTCGAATTAGACCGGGCGGTTTTCGTCTGTTATCATTGTCTCAATCTAAGTTCAGTCATGCGCGGAAATAAATTCAGACCCAATATGGAAGAGATCAATCAAAATTTCAGCCCGGCCAGAAAGGACGGGAAGCATGCGGCGCTGCTGGTGATAGGAGTGGCGATTCTGCTGCTGTCGGTGGCCAACCTGATCGGCCTGTTCATGGTGGGCGCACCCGAAACCGAACAGGGATCCGCTGCGGGGGAGTCGCTGGTCCGCCACAACTGTGAACAGAGCGGAGGTTCTTTTGTCGATGGTTCCTGTGCCTGCCTACCGGTTCGGGACGGTGAGGCCATGAGAAACTTCGAGTACCAGGCGGGCACGGGCAACTGCGTCGACGAATTTGGCCTGCCGGGCGGCGAGTTGGGTGAACTGGAGCGGCGGCTGGCCGAGGCCGAGCTGGCGGAGACGGAGAGTGTCCGCACTTTCGAGAACGGCGGCCTTTCCTTCAGCTACCCCAACGGCTGGCATGTTTCGGCGTCGTTCGACTACGAGGCTCAGGGCGGCGAGCAGCATACGGTCTATCTCTCTCGGGACCCGCTTCAGGTCGTCACGCCGTCCGATTCCGGTGTGCGGTACCACATCGTCATGCGGTCGTATCACGCCGGCGACGCGATCCTGGCACACTACGAGAAGCAGTCCGTCGACTATTGGGACACCTACGAGTCCGACGACATCATGATCGGCGGGAAGAAGTTTACGCGACTGCGCCTGAGTACGGACGAGCCGTTTTGGGCCCCCTATCAGGAGGTGGTCTTCGTCAGCGGTGATGGGGATCTCGGATTTGAGGTCGTCTACGAGTATTCCGACCCGGCCGAGGCCGAGGATCCGGACTGGCTGCTCATTCGGGATTCGCTGCAGGTGAGATAAGGGTTTCGGTCCGCTTAAGTTTTCGCCCGTATGGATCGCAGAAAGGAGACCGAGGCCGGACGTGATTTTCCAGACCTGCATGCCTGCGAATGGAACACGGAGCGTCCGGACGGATTTGACTCCCTGCCGTTTGAGGTCAAGCCAGGCTTCAGTCCACTCATGCTGGAGCGGGGTGACATCGTCGACACCAGCTATGCGCTCGCTCAGGTCGAGATTGACGGCAATCGTCTGGTTCTGGCCGGCCGCGATGACATCCTGCGGTTGAATGGCCATGACTCGCGTGCGATTAACTTTTACTTCGGCCGCGATGGAGGCTTTCTAGAAGAGACGATAGAACTAGATGAGGGTGAGAACGACATCGTGGCCGAGGTGTCCCTTGTTCGACACGATGCTCGACGTCAGCTGCCTCGGGGCATCGGTCGGAAGGCATTTGACGCGTCGGTCGAATACATGCGCCGATTGGCCAGAGAATCGGGCAAGACCGTAATCTATCGCACCGATCGTTCTTCAGTGTACGGCGGAGAGGAGTTGAGCGAATCTGACTGGGACCGGATGTTTCTGCCTCTCTAGAGATAAAGCCCTAGTTTTTTAGTGGAATTGGATTGATATGCTCGACACGGCCAGAGACAACAGGGTCGAGCGGACACTTTGTCCGCATGGTGCAGAAAGAGGTGGATGCGAGATCTGTCGGTCCGTGGAACTGCTGTGGTCGGCCACGACGGCAGCGGAACGTCAGGAGGTGGTTGACCGTCTTTTTACCGAAGAGCGCAGAGGGGAAAGGCTGGAGGAAGCCGATCGCGATCCGCAGGGCCGTCCGGTTCGGTACTTTCGTTACATCGGTTTCGACACTTTCCTTCGCTTTTTGGAGAGCGGCCGGCATGACCGGAATAGTGTCGATGAGGAGACGGCCGAAGACCGGAAGAACCGACCGGAGGATTCCATCCGCAGGATCTGTGAGGGCGTGCTGGAGCATCGGGCCGCACAGCGGGGTGATTTTGAGACTGACTGGTATGAAGAATGTCGGGACGTCGACCGGGCAATCTCGTTGGCCTTTCCAGACGAGGCCGACCGCCTGGTCGCCTCCATCCATGTCGGTGACTACGGTAGCTTGCGTGAATTTATTGGCCGATCCGTCCCTAAGAGACTGCAGCATGTGATTTACGGAGGTGGCCTGGACCGTCGTTTCATTCCGTTGGTGGCGTTGAGCGCCGGTGGTCCGATCAGACAGCATCTTCATGATGGTCAGGTCTACATGGAGCTGGTCATCCCTACGGATCGGATGCAATTTCGCAAGGAGGACGAAGGATACTGCGAGGGTGAGAAGGAAGTCTTCGTCAAAGAACTGGAGGTTGATGACATCGTCTCGGTGGTCATGGATTCGGAAGCCCTATTGGAGCGTTTTGTCGAGGCCGAAGACTCCAACGTCAGGCTCCATGCTGATGAACAGAATAACAAAAAACTGTTCGATGTTGTCGAACGGTGGCGGTGGGACACGAAGATCGACGACTACCTGCCGGTAGGAGCACGATTGTCCGATAAATAGTTTCCGTTTTTCGGCTGGTTGCTGATCCGGGACTCGCTGCGGGTGAGATAGTCATGTCGAAGATTGACATCGGCTTTTCTGGATGTTAGGTTGCGGCGTCTGACACGCAAACAACGACCAAGCCTATGAGCTTCTGGCGCAATAAAGAAAAAACGAATCGCAGTGACGTCGCTTTCGGTCTCCTGGCCATGCTGTCCGGGACCGCAGTCGGTTTTGGTTTCCTGTTTCTCTGGAGCTCCGCCAAGGAAGGGCACGGAATCGGACTGGAGGTCGCCCTGCTCGTCCTGGCCATAATCGCGGCGTTCGGCATATTCGCCTGGAAAGTCTCCCGGACTCCGAACGGGGCTGCCGCCAAGGCCGGGCTGGTTCATGCCGCCCTGGCCTTCATCGGCCTGGTGGCCATCGTCTGGTTCGTCATCTTCACGCCCTGGAAGAGGGAGGTGCGGATCGAGTTCAGCAATCCGCTGCTCTACGGCGGGGAGAGCTATGTGAGGGCAGCCGACGTCTTCTTCTTTCAGCCGAAGTTTTGGCTTCCCGGCTCTTTGCTTCGGGATCGTTTGACCGAAGTCTACGGCCAGCGGGAGAAGGACGCCCGGCTGATCAAGTTCTCCGACCCGCGGTTCATGGGAGAGGTGATCGGGCTGAACCGGAACCTGGTGGTCGATGCCTTCGGCGGGCCGGACTCGGTCCGGACGGAGGGCGACTACGAGGTCTGGATCTACCATCCCTGGAAGTCCTATCCGAAGTGGAAGTTCGGGTCGTTGCTGAATCTGGCCTATCATCCCGACTGGGAGATGCCGGTCTACATGTCCGGCCTGACCCTGAAGTCTATCGGCAGCCTGGAGAGCCTGTCCAAAGTGGTGCCGGAATGCGCAAGGTCGGCCGTCTCCCGTGACGATTTCCTGGCGGTCATGCGGCAGCACGGACTGGGAGAGGTACTGACTGTCAAATACGCCACCAGTGAGGCGACTTATCCTTGGCAGATCGTGCGCACGGTTCGTAGTGGCGACAGCCAGAACGTGGCGGTCGTGTTCGGCGAGCAGCAGGGCGACAGCTGCATGGACACCGTACCCCGCGGCTTCTTCGTCCTGAACGGCAGTCAGCACTTTGAGGAGAACTTCTTCACCGTCAGTGGTGCGCGCGAGCACCTGTACCTGGGCCGTGTCTTCTGGGATGGACCGGACACGGTTCGCTACGAGGTGGTGACGGCTGACGAAGGCGGCATCAGCTCCCGTTGGGAAGACTTCACGGTCCGGCTGCGCTAGCCGCTCAGCGGTGACGAATCTTTAATCGTATTTTTCCAGCTGTGAAAGGAATGAAGTGGGTCGTTGTCGTGGTCATGGCGGTTGTCCTGACCGGCATAGGATGCTCTCGGGATGAGGCGATATCCGAAGGCGAACGTCTTTCCGATTCAGATTTTCTGTCTTCGGCGGCAGACGTCATTGAATCTTCAGATACGAGAATCGAACTATGGATCGTCCAGCAGATTACGGCCGATCAGATCGCCTACGAGCCGATCGACTGGTTCAGCGGAGATCGGGCCCTGGCCGAGGCCCAAAAGGACGGCTGCGGCAGTGAGTGCGTCCCGGGCGGATTTTACTGGCGCTACAGGAGCGAGGTCCAATCACCGAAATACTGGCCGCTCGACAGTCGGACAGACGTTCGGGTGGAGCTCATCTGCAACCGGGAGGACTGCGTACCGGACGATCCGTCTGCCGATGGGTTTAGATATCTAAGCTACGACGACTATCTGTCGGCCGACCGGCTGTGTCGGGCCACTCCAGCCGACTGTCCGTACTATTCCATCGGCACCGGCATGGACTTTTTTCAGCCGTCGTTTGCCGATGGCGGCACCTTGGTTGGCCTGAGGGCCTGGTACGTGCCGTGAGATTTTCTCGTCTGCATCCGTTTCCCGATGACCTGCCGCCATAAGGCGGCGGGTTTTGTCTTGGCCTGAATGCCGACTTTGCCCGAGTCCCGGCATGGCCGTTCGTGCTATGCTGAAGACATAAGGTAACTAACCCCATGCGCATGTCTTGCCGCAGCAAGGAAAACGGCGCCATTTACGGCCTGGGCCTGATCGGTTCCGCCGTGTACTTCATCTCCCACGCCGCCTCGTTCTGGGTCGGCGTGCTGGGTTTCCTGAAGGCCCTGGTCTGGCCGGCCTTCCTGACCTACTACGCCTTCGAGTCGCTGCTGCAGTAGTCGAAGGAACGGTCAGTCGCCGAACCTCCACTGGTTCGGCGTTTTGTTTGCGGTCTGTGTTAAACTTACTTCCGTAATCGAAATTCCATTAATCCCGTAGCGCTATGCACAGGAGACTAATCACATCGCTGGCCGTGCTGGCCCTGCTGCCGATGGCCGCGTCGGCCGCGCTGAACCCGCAGGTCAACCGGTTCTCGGAACGGACCTACGCCTACTGGGACCAGCTGGTCACCTGCAGCGACAGTCCGGCCGTCTACTACATCGGTCCGGACGCCAAGCGCTACGCCTTCCCGAACGACAAGGCCTTCTTCACCTACTATCCAGACTTCTCGGACGTGCGGCAGGTGCACTGCGCCGACCTGGCCGACTTTCCGCTGGGCGGGCTGGTGACCTACAACCCCGGCACGCGCTACGTGAAGTTCCAGACGCAGGACACCGTCTACGCGGTCGAGCCGGGCGGGGTGCTGCGGGCGGTGCCGGACGAGATATGGATGGACATCTTCGTCGGTCCGGGCTGGAACCAGATGATCGACGACGTGTCGGACGCCTTCTATTCCACCTATACTATGGGCGAACCGCTGGAACCGCTTGAGATTCCCGACGGCATGACGGCTAAGGACCCGACGTCCGGCATCTGGTACTACTTCGTCGACGGGCAGCCACAGTCGCTCGACGGTATCTCGTTCGCCTTTCGGGCCAACGACCATTTCAGCAACTTCACTCGGCTGAAGTCGCAGGCTCCGAGATTTTACGAGCGGGTCGAACCGGCCCTGCAGCTGGCGTCACGCATCGAGTCGCGCTACGAGCTGCGGATGGGCACGCCCTGGTTCTGGGGTGAGAACAGCGATACCAGCACTTGGGTCGACGAGGATCATTTTCCCCGGGTGAGGCTGTACTAGTAGATTGGTCTGCGAATGGCCCCGCACCAACCCGGTGCGGGGTTTTTGTTGCCCGCAAAACCCCGGGCGTAAGCCCGGGAGTTCAGTGCGGACTTTCCCTTCGGAGGCTTAAAATAGCCGGAGAAGGGAAAGACGCGCCTGCGCGTTTGGTAAAGATACCCCGGGCCTTGGCCCGGGGAGTGTCATTTTTCTGACCCGACAAAAGGACCTAATTAGGTGTCCTTTTTTGACAAAGATGGTACGAATAATATATAGATACCCAGTTAGGAGGCATAGTTAAGCCAAATTAGAGTCTTTGACGAGCCCGCTTTAAGCGGACATGTCAGTCCGCTGAGACCACTTATCTTCACTACTCCCTTCCTTAATATGTATATGAAACATCTTAAGACCTTGGGGTCGTCGCTGGGCCGGCAGAGGCTGCTGGTCGGACTGACCGTCTTCTCGCTGGTCGCCTCGCTGCTGCCGGTGGGGGCTCCGATTGCCGCCGCGCCGGATCATACTCAGACCAGTCTTTGGTCCTTTACCGATAACGGGGGTGGGATCGACTATTACGAAGATGGTGGAGAACCGGCCGGTGAAGGCTCGTTCCGTAATGGTCAGGTGACCGGCTATCCGGAAGGGGCCTGCATCCCGTTGGCGGTTGAGCTGCAGAATAGCGATGATGAACCGCATGATTTTAGCTTTACATTGGTCTACGAATATTCTCGATCCGGTGACATTGGTGTGTCGCAGCTTGAGACGGTAGCGCCTCGAACCGGTTCGATATTGGACTTGTGGAATGCAGTTGACCTTTACGATTTTGTCTTTGAAGGAGGTGAACTGTCTTATCTTTCGACAGTTCCGATATCAATTGGTGGTAGTGTCGATGTTGTAGCTTCTGGTCCCTATGGAGGAGATGATGAAGGTGGTACAGATGCAGTAGCTTCGGGTGACACTCGGCGTCACTATAATATCCAAGTTGAGGATGTTCCTGAGCATAGCACCGCATATGTTTTCGCTTGCGGTCGTCTGGGCCTGGATTCTTCCGAGATTTCCGGAGCATCTTTGTCTGTAAATATCTCCGGTGGCAATCAGAACGTTGCGATCTCATCTAATGATATCCTTGAACTGCCCTCGATCACCATCGTCAAGGTGGTTTCGGGTGGTGAGGCTTCGGCTGACGATTGGTCGTTCGGGATGGAGGATGGAGCGACCTATGACATTCCGGACGGTGAAGAGTCTGTGGTGATCGAGAACGTCACTCCTTCCGGTCCTTACACTTTCACCGAGATCGGTCCGGACAATTATTCTTTGACTTCGCTGAGTGAGACGAGTCAGAACTGTGTCTTGGGAGTCTATGAGAACCAGTTCATCGCCTCCGTTGCCCCAGGCAATCCGGCGATGGATGCCGTCTGCGTCCTGGTCAACACCTACTCCGAGCCGGAACCGGAAGTCGGCACGATCACCGTGACCAAGATGCTGGTCAACGACGACGGCGGGACCGCCGGCCTGTCCGACTTCAGCTTCTACATCGGCGAGGTCCAGGTCGAGCTGAACCAGCCGGTCGAGCTCTCGCCCGGCGCCTACCTGGTCCGCGAGACTGGACCGGACGGCTACGTAGCGACCTTCGGCGGCGACTGTTCCGAGGGCGGCACGGTGATCCTGGCCGCCGGACAGGACCTGACCTGCACCATCACGAACGACGACCAGCCGGCCGAGATTACGGTCCGTAAGGAAGTCAGGAACAGCCAGGATGATCCGGCTTCGTTCAGTCTGCTGCTCGACGGCGATGTGGTGACGCTCGACGTTCCGGTCACGGTCGACGCCGGAATCCATTCCGTCGCCGAGGTCCCGGCGGACAACTACGTGGCATCGTACTCCGGCGACTGCGAGGCCGACGGCAGCCTGGTGGCGGAGAGCGGCGGCAGCTACACCTGCACCATCACCAACACCTACATCCCGCCGCAGCCGGGCGTCGGCACGATCACGGTCGTCAAGCGGGTGGTGAACTCTGACGTCGACCCGTCGTTCTTCACCCTGTACGTCAGCGAGGACATCGACTTCCTGTGGAGCGAAAGGGTTGTCTCCGGCGTGACCAACGAGTACGCCCCGGGCACCTATCACATCGGCGAGAGCCAGGAGTACTACTTTGAGGCCAGCTATTCCGAGTCCTGCGCCGACGGCACGGTCGAACTGGCCGAGGGCGACAACGTCGTCTGCACCGTCACCAACACCTACGTCCCGCCGCAGCCCGACCCATCCTATGTCGTCGTCACCAAGAGCGTGGTCAACGACGACGGTGGACAGTTGGCGGTCGGTGACTTTAGGTACTATCTCGACGGTGAGGAGATCGGCCTCGGCGTCGAGGTCGAAGTCTCCTCGGGCGAGCATACTGTCACCGAAACGGCGGCCGACGGCAGCACGGTATCCGGCTACGTCGCCTCGTTCGGCGGCAGCTGCGACATCCAGGGCGTGATCGCGGCCGTCGAAGGGCAGACCGTGACCTGCACCATCACGAACGACGACGTCGCGCCGGGAGATGAGGACCCGACGACCGGCACGGTCACCGTCACCAAGACGCTGGTCAACGACGACGGCGGCACGGCGACGGTCGGCGACTTCGACTTCTACGTCGGCGGGGTCCAGGTCGGCCTGGACCAGCGGATCGAGCTGGAGCCGGGCACCTACCTGGTCCGCGAGACCGGGCCCAGCGGCTACGCGGCGACCTTCGGCGGCGACTGCTCCGAGGGCGGCACGGTCGTGCTGGAGGCGGGCGAGGACCTGACCTGCACCATCACGAACGACGACGTCGCGCCGGCGGTCGGCTACCTGACCGTAATCAAGCAGGTCATCAACAATGACGGCGGCACGGCCGAGGTCTCCGACTTCAGCCTGTACATCGACGAGATGAGCGTCGTCTCCGGTTCGACCCACGCCCTGACCCCCGGCACGTATGTCATTTCCGAGTCGTTCGATCCGGAATACACCGCCGTCTTCACCGGAAACTGCACCCAGCAGGGCCTGGTGGAGCTGGAGGCCGACCAGGAACTGACCTGCACGGTCATCAACGATGACGTGGCCCGCCAGTCGGACGAGACCGGCGGAGGCGGCTCCGGACAGCCGGCTGCGCACGTGACGGTCATCACTCGGGTGGTGAACGACGACGGCGGATCGCTGGCCCCCTCGTTCTTCACCATGACCGTGACCGACGGGGCGATGTCCACCTTCTCGACCTTCGGCGGCGTGGACGATCCGGGAATGTCCGGAGTGATCCCGCCCGGACCGTTCGCTGTGCTCGGCGAGGACGACCCCAGCTACTCTAAGACCATGAGCGCCGGCTGCAGCGGAACCCTGGTCAACGGACAGTCGGCGACCTGCGTCGTGACCTACGACGACCTGCCGGCGGCGACCTCCCCGGGGACCGGCGGCGGCAGCGATCCGGCCCCGACCGAACCGGATCCGGCCGCGCCGGAACCGGAGGTGCTGGGCGCGTTCGACGAGGACCTCGGGTCCCAGGTGCTGACCGTGGTCGAGGATCCGGCCGCGCCGGAACCGGAGGTGCGGGGCGCGTTCGACGAGGCCGAGGAGCTTCCCCGGACCGGCTCGCCGCTCCTGCCGTTCGCATCAGTCGCGACCGTCCTGACCGCAATCTTCGCCCTGCGGCGCCGTCTCTCCTAGTGGCTGCTGAATTTTCATCGATCGAAACACGCCTGGACACGGGCGTGTTTTCGTTACCGGTCGCGGCTCCGCTATACTGGAGACATGAGAGACCGCCACACCTACTTTCCGTCCAGGGGTTTTAGGGCCGTCCTGTCTCGCCATCCGGCGATCAGCGTCGGCCTGACTTTTGCGGTTACGTCGACCGTTCTTTTCGGCATGGCCAATGCCGGCTACATTGTCAGGCGGACGAGGCTGGCCGTGGCCCCGCCGGATGCGGTCGAGGTGTCGGACCGGGCCCTCGACGATTCGGCGCTGAAGTCCCTGCTCGGAAGTACCGACCGGATTCTGGTGCCGTCGCTGTACATCGATGCCCCGATCGTCTCCGCGACGGAACGCAGCGAGCGGGCCTACCAGCTGGCCCTGCGCGACGGCGTGGCCCACCTGCCGGGGACGCCGGAGGTCGGTGATTTCGGCAACGCCTACCTGTTCGGTCACTCGAGCGACTTCCCCCTGACCCCCGGCGACTACAAGACCGTCTTCGCCACACTGTCGGACGTGGAGCCGGGGGCGGCGGTCTACGTCACCGACGGCTTGGGCAACGCCTACCGGTATTTGGTCACCGGAACGGCGGTCGTGTCGCCCAAGGACCTGTCTGTCACCGGCCAACCGAAGGAAAGAAAAAGGATGCTGACGCTGCAGACATCCTATCCCGTCGGCACCGCGCTGCGGCGGTTCGTGGTGACCGCCGAGCTGGACGCCGAGATTTTGGTCAGATGAAGGCCAGGGCGAGGGACAGCAGCATGACCAGGAGGACATGGGCGTTAACCGAGTGCCTCTGCACCTCGAACTTCACGAAGACGGTGATGAGCAGCAGCGCCCCGAGCAGTATCGCCACCGACAGGTAGAACCGGAAGGCCGCGTCGCGCAGGTCCCGTATCTCGATCAGGCCGAACAGCCTGAACGGACGGTACTCTCCCTGGCGGACGAACACGTCCTGCGTAGTGCTGAGCGGCATGACCGTGGCGACCGGTTCGACCGTCGCACCTTCCTCGGACTCGACACGGACCAGCAGGCTCTCCTCGACGTTCGGGCCGGAGTCGGTCGGCACGGCGACGCTGCCGGTCCACAGTCCGGAAATCCGGTCGAGCTCCAGTTCGGAGGATGACGGTCCGATGATCGCCGCCGCCCCCTCGGCGTCCGGCGCATCGACCGTCACCTCGTAGCGTCCGGCGGCGTTTGTCTCCGGCACGACCTGGACGGACACTATCGCCGGCGCCGGCGTCACGGTTTCGTCGGCCATCCCCTCGACCGTCGGTTCGTCCGGCGGATTTTCGTTTTCGGCCGGCGGGGCGTTTTCCGGAATCCCCGGCACCCCAGCGGCAGCCGGTGTAGGCGTCTCGTCCGGTGTCGGCGGCGCCGCAGAAGTTGATGCCGTCGTGTCCTGGCTCTTCAGCTGGCCGAACATCTCGACCACGAAGACCGTGTCGAAGCCGGCATAGGTGCCGCGGGCCACGCCGACCCCGACGTCGGCGAACCGTCCGTCGGCGATGTTGCGGCGATGGTCCGGGCTGGCCATCCAGCCCTCATGCGCCTCCTCGGCGGTGACGTAGTGGACGGCCAGGTTCTCTCCGGCGTAGCGGTAGTCGTAGCCGGCGCCGCGTATCCAGTCCCAGGGCGTCTTGCCGTCCGGCGCGACATGCGAGAAGTACTGGTTGATGACCATGTCCTCGGCCTTGCCCATGGCGGCCATGGCCAGGCGGGCGTTCTCCTGGAGCGGCGGCTGGCCCAGCGCCGACCGGGCGGCATTGGTCAGGGCCACGATGTTGCTGGCGGTGATGGCGCTCGAGTAGACGGCGGCCGAGGGCAGCAGGACGTAGCCGACGGTGACCAGCACCTTGACCAGGATGAGGATGACGCTGTAGCCGAACAGTACCCGGTGGCGGAGGGTGTGGGGTACGTAGCCGTTTCGTTCGTTCGGTATGAGGTGGCAGTGCGCACCCTGGGCGAGCTGCCTGATCCTTGAGCTGGGCATGCCTGTCGCGCTAGTTGATTTCTGCCCTTATGGTAGCACCGTTTCGGCTCTAATGGCACGCGGCGAGACAGGTCTCGGGCTTGACTGAAGGGCTTCCACGTGCTGAACTTGGTCGGCGGGCTGCGGCCCGAGTTCATTTAACGCCCTGCGGGGCACCACCTGTTTCCGGCTGCGGTCGGAGAGGGAGTTCGAGATAGGGACATGCAATAGACGATCGGAACTCGAAACACAAGACTTTGATCCGTGTTTTGGCGGACGAACATGGACACGGTCCAACAGTGGGTTCTTTGTTGAGATCGTTGACGACTGAGGACCGTGTAAAGGTCTTGCGGAAAATGCTGGTCTCGGCAGCGGAGCGGTTCGACAAAGAGATAGCTACCGATATCTTTCGTTGGCTGATGCTGGCGATCAATGACCATGAGCTTCATGACTTTCTGGTTCATCACGGTAGCGGAATCTGCAGATGGCTCCCGGAGGCCGACCATAAATTGGTTACCACGAGACTGAATCTCTTAAATAGAGATCGGGCGGTCGAGACCCTGAGTCTGTGGAATCTGTTCCTGCACGGAAAGCACGTCTCACCCTTTGCGGTGCAGGTGCATAACTTGCAGAGGCTGATGCTGGAGGAGATCTTTTCTCGCTGGGCCGTTACGCCGGACAATGAGGAGGCGGCTCTGATCCTTGAGGAGTTTTCCCGGGGCGTAGATGATCTATCTCATCTGCGGGAACTGCGTAACCTAGTTGTGGCGGTGGTGCGGGAGTCCACCGGCGATGCCTGCCCGAAGAGGCTGCTCGACGGGTTCGGTCAGCTGTTCGATCCTTCGCAGGGCTGGAAGGACGGGGAACTGAGAGATCAGGTAGCCCGGACTTTGGCCGTCGGCTGGGTCAGAAACTCCGGACTGAGTGAACTGGTGCCGACGCTGAGGGCCATCAGTCCGCTGATGACCGATGTTCTCGGTGGTTTTCCGCAGCCCACGCAACAGGCAGATCGTCCGGACTTGGTCGGACTGCGTGTGGCGGCCGAGAACTTGGTCCGTATTCGGGAGGCCTGTCTGTCGCTCGATGCCGCTTTCGCTGTTGGCCTATCTTGGCCGGCAGACATCGAGAGGGTTTTCCGGGTTCCGAACATCATCCGCCTTAACGTCAGCATCAATCGTTCCGACGCTGATGGCTATCCGGATGCGGTTTTGTGGCAAGAGTTGAGGCAGATCGTCTCTGCCTATCGCGAAAAAAATGATATCGGATGGCTGGAGACTCGCCTTAGCCTATTAGTCCGCGAGACCGCTGACGGTCAGGCGAAACTAGTTTTCACAGAGATCTTCTGTGAGACGTCTTCCGAGTCCTGATCGGACGACTTTCTTAGCTCGATTCAACTACGCGCCGACATCTGTCGGCGTCTTTTTATGCTCGAGTATTGACAGAAGCGCTTGAACGGTGTAGAAATGGACGGTTGCAGAGGCAACAGAAGGAGTAGCGTAAAAATGATGCGTTCTTTTTTGCTGATGGCGACCCTGCACCTGATCGGCTGCGTCGACGACGGCGACCTGGACCGACTGGCTCTGGAAGACGAGGTCGGTCTGGACCAGTTGGCCCTGTCCGGTGAGCCGCCGCTGCGGACGATCAGCGTCTCGGTCTGCGACGACTATGCCGGGATTCGGTACCTGGCCTACGGGCCGATCATCGGAGTCGAGGACTTCGTCGGCGTCTGCTGCCTGCAGTACGGCGGGGAGTGGCGACTGGTCGCGGCCAGCCGCAACCTCTCGCTCGAGGGCGGCGGCGATGTCTTCATCGAAGGCACCGACGGGGAGGACCATTTCTACTGGTATTCCGGTGGGGTCGAGTGCGGAAGCGGCTATTCGACCTACCGGGTCGGTGGTGCTGCGCCGTCGGATTGGATCGGACGGCTCTGGCTTTACGGTCGGGACGGGGACGACTACCTGTCCTCGCTGGACCATGACAACGAGGTGCATGGTCCGGGCGTCGGTTTCTGGCCGTCCCAGGACGGCGGTCCTGGTTCGGACATCTTCGACGGACAGTGCGGTCCGGACAGCATCGTCGGCGGCGAGGGTCCGGACTTCATGTATGATCGGTGTTCGGATGGCCGGGACGTCTTCAACGGCGGTCCGGGCGACGATACCATCATCAATTGGGACGACGGCGCGACTTGGGTTCAGCCCGGCGCGGGCAGCGACTTCGTTGAGACCGGTGACGGTCCGGACGTGGTGTCCCTGACTCCCGGCGATCCCGGTGACGTCAACGAGATCTACACCTACGGCGGGAACGACACGGTGGACGGCAGCGACCAGACCGATTGGATCTGGACCGGTCCCGGGCGCGACATCTGTCGTGGCCACGGCGGTTGGGATCTATGCGATGGTGGTCCGGACAAGGACTTATGCGATGCCGAGTCCGAGATCGACTGCGAGGGCTGAACGGGTTCGCAGCCGCGGACCACTTTTCTTGAGAGAGGGTATCAGGCCCTCTCTTCTTTTTGCCCAAACGCGTGTTGCCGTGTCTGTCGGTGGCTGCGATAATGCAGACAGACTCGGGCGGACTTAAGCCCGTAAGAACAAACGGCATGAGCTATTATCTCGCGGTGCTGAAAAAATACGCGGTCTTCAGCGGCCGGGCCAACCGGGCCGAGTTCTGGTGGTTCGCTCTGGGGAACTTCATCGTCTTCGTCGTCCTGTCGATCGTGCAGTCGGTCGTCTTCGGGTCGAACTCCGAGCTTTTTATGGACATGGGCATACTGCCCATGCTTTATTGGCTGGCAGTAGTCGTGCCGAGCTTTGCCGTGACGGTCCGTCGCCTGCACGACACCGACCGCAGCGGCTGGTGGCTGCTCATCGGGCTGGTCCCGTTCGTCGGCGGCATCGTCCTGCTGGTCTTCTATCTGCTGGGCGGCACTCCCGGCGCGAACCGGTATGGGCTCAGTCCGGCCGGCCGGCCAGAGGGGATGGTCAAGTAGCCCATTCGGTCGAATCGGACCATGGATGGGCGGATGCTGCCCGGCCTTGAACTGACATGCGGACAAAAAGATGCCCCGATTTACGTCGGGGCATTTTGGTTGCGGATTTTTTTGGCAAGGG
Organism: bacterium; assembly: GCA_043825985.1. GTDB lineage: Bacteria > Patescibacteriota > Patescibacteriia > SG8-24 > SG8-24 > UBA1561. The sequence continues at coordinate 19,378 of JBDRRB010000006.1, forward strand.
GGGTGACAAGAGTCTCGTGTCCTGTCTAGATTTGGTCGCTCAACGGTCCTTGGAAACCAAGGGAGGTTCGAAATGACGGTTTATCTCTTCAACGGCTACGGCGTGCCGGAGGATATCGAAGGTGACGCCAACTACCGCACCTATCTGACAGCTGGTCTGGAACGGATCAGGAGTGATGCCTTTGGGGCTAACTTGTTGGCCGGTCTTTTTGGAGGACTATTGCCGGTGCAAGTACGGAGGACGTTACCGATGGTCTACTTGGCTGGCGGTGCGACCAATCCGCTGTGGCCGGACAGGACCGAGGCCGGTGAAATGCGGCAGTGGTTCAGGACACAGGCCCAAGACGTGGAAGGGGCACTGGAGTTTCGCCTCATCGACCAGCCGCTCGACCTACGGGGCAACCTGGAGGAGCTGCGACGTCAGCTCGAGCCGGATGATAGAGTGACGATCTTCTGCGAGTATGCCCGACAGGACTGGATGCGCTTTATGGCTTGGCGGATGTTCGGCCAGCGGGCGACAGTGGTGCCGATCCATTTCGACACGAATGAGACCCCTGCTGTCCCGGCCCAAGCAGTGGCCCGGCCTGGTAATCAAGGCCCTGGGCTA
>JBDRRB010000007.1:0-23892 GCA_043825985.1 bacterium
CGGCCATTCCGCTCCAGGTCTCGAAGTGAGATGAGATCGGCGATGTCCCGGGCGCCGCCCGAGGCGATGACCGGTTCGGTCACGACCTGGAGGGCAGCCGCGAGGATGCCCAGGTTGGACGGCTCGACGAGGGTATTCCGATTCGCCTGCTGGACGTGGAAGCCGGCGACCCCCGCCGACGACAATTCGATCAGCACCTCCTCGAGGTAGCGGCCGCTGCCGGCGGTCCAACCCCGGGTGGCGAGCTCCTCGTTGGGCAGCACGTCGAGCGACACGAAGATCTTCTCCGGGTAGTCCCGGCACAACTCCCAGAGTTGCACCTGGTCGTTGATCGCCGCCGTCCCCATCCCCACCTGGTCGACACCGATGTCCTCCAGCATGCAGGCGACATCGCCGGCGGAGCGCACCCCCCCGGCGGCGTGCACCGGGATGTCGACGGCCTCGACGATCTCGCGTAGCAGCGGACGGTTCTTGGTGTCCCGATAGGCGGCGGCGTCGAGGTCGACCACGAGGAGGCGATCGGCCCCCTTACGAACCCAGCCGACCGCCCGGCCGACCGGATCGGAGTCCAGCGAGATCGCCTCACGGACGTCTCCCTTGGGCAGGCGCACGGCCCGGCCGTTGAGGATGTTGATCCTGGCATACAGATGCATGACCAGAGGGTAGTGATCATGAGCGCCTGGGGAGAAGGCGGCCGGAGATGGCTACCGGAGGCCACCGAACAGATCGGGAGCGTCCCGGGGAGCCTCGACCCGGCTGAAGACCGCCATGAAGGTCTCCCGGCCGAAGCCCTCGCGGCGCACCTCGTCGGGGAGGGTCCGGAACCAGGAGTCCTCGGCGATCTGGGTGTGGTGAGCCAGCACGGCGCCCCACTTGCGATCGAACCACTCCCGGACGTCGAGGCGGGTGGTGATGTCGTCCTCTCTGGCGCCGTGGTCCGGTTCCTGCTCGGCCTCTTCGGCAGTGATCATCCCCATCGCCACCATGGTCCGGCGCGCCTGGCGGGAGCGCTCGCGGGGCCAGGTGGACCAGTAGAGCTTGGAGGGCTGCCAGGGCTCCTCGCCGCCGGATGGCGGGAACCTGCCGATGTCGGCGGCCCCGAAGAAGGCCGCCGTGCCGATCCGGTGGACCTGAATGTGGTCGGGATGCCCGTAGCCCCCGTAGGGGTCGTAGCAGGTGATCACCTCGGGGCGGTGCCGGCGGATCACGGCCACCAACCGGCCGACCGCCTCCATGAAGTCGGCCTGCCAGAAGCACTCGGTCCGCAGGTTGTCCTCGGTGCCCATCATCCCCGAGTCGCGGTATCCGAGCAGTTCGACCGCCGAGACCCCCAGGATGCGGGCCGCCTCGTGGAGCTCTGCGATGCGCACCTCGCCGAGACAGCCCCGGATCGACTCGGGATCGGGATGGTTGTGGATCTCCCCCGCCTCGCCGTTGGTGGCCGTCACCACCACGACGTGCTCCCCGGCATCCGCATAGCGGGCCAGGGTGCCGCCCATGGAGAGCGACTCGTCGTCGGGGTGGGCGTGAAACGCCAGCAGGCCGGGCACGGCGGCAGAGGTTAGCCCGGCAGGACACCGAGGCGGTCCCTCCGACGGGTACCCGCCCCCCGGAGTCGCCGGCTATCCGGCGGAGTCGCCGGCTTCGGCCAGCGACTGGGCCAGTTCGGCCGCGGCGGCCCGATCGCCCTCGACGATCTCGGCCCGGTCCGTCAGCAGGGTGACCTCGTTGCGGAGGATCTGCAGGAAGCCGCCGTGGATGGCCAGCGTGACCCGCTCCCCGCCCTCGGCGGTGATCACGCTGCTGCCGGTCGACAGGGCCGCCATGGTCGGCTCGTGGTCTGCCAGGATCCCGATCTCGCCCTCAGTGGTGCGGGTGACCAGCATCTCCGCCCGCCCCGACCACACGATCGACTCGGGCGACACCACCTCCAGCAGGAACGTCTTGGCCACGATCAGACCCCCCGGAGGCGGCGGCCGGCCGGGGGCAGCGGCGTGCTCACGCCTTCTCCATCTCCTTGGCGGCGGCGATCACGCCGTCGATGCCGCCCTGCATGTAGAACGCCTGCTCGGGCAGGTGGTCGGCCTCGCCTTCGACGATCATCTTGAACGAGTGGATCGTCTCGTCCAACGGGACGTTGATGCCCGGGTAGTTGGTGAATTGCTCGGCCACGAAGAACGGCTGCGACAGGAAGCGCTCGATGCGGCGGGCCCGCCCGACGATGAGCTTGTCCTCCTCGGACAACTCGTCGATGCCGAGGATGGCGATGATGTCCTGCAGGTCCTTGTAGCGCTGCAGGATCTGCTGCACCTGGAGGGCGGTCCGGTAGTGCTCTTCGCCCACGATGCGGGGATCGAGGATGCGCGAGGTCGAGGCGAGCGGGTCCACCGCCGGGTAGATGCCCTTCTCCGAGATCGACCTGGACAGCACCGTCATCGCATCGAGGTGGGCGAAGGTGGTGGCCGGGGCCGGGTCGGTGATGTCGTCGGCGGGGACGTAGATGGCCTGCAGCGAGGTGATCGACCTGCCGTGCACCGAAGTGATCCGCTCCTGGAGTGCGCCCATCTCGTCGGCCAGGGTGGGCTGGTATCCCACCGCCGACGGCATCCGCCCCAGCAGGGTGGAGACCTCGGACCCGGCCTGGGTGAAGCGGAAGATGTTGTCGATGAACAGGAGCACGTCCTGGTTCATCTCGTCGCGGAAGTACTCGGCCATGGTCAGGCCGGTCAGCGCCACGCGGGCGCGGGCCCCAGGCGGCTCGTTCATCTGGCCGAAGACCAGGGTGGTCTTGCCGAGGACGCCCGAGTCCTTCATCTCGTGGTACAGGTCGTTGCCCTCGCGGGTGCGCTCGCCGACTCCGGCGAACACCGAGAACCCGCCGTGCTCCTGGGCGATGCTGCGGATGAGCTCCATGACGATGACCGTCTTGCCCACTCCAGCGCCGCCGAACAGGCCGACCTTGCCGCCCTTCATGAATGGACAGATCAGATCGATCACCTTGATGCCGGTCTCGAACACCTCGGCCTTGGTCGACTGCTCGTGGAACTCCGGCGCCGGGCGATGGATCGGATAGGTAGTCTTGGTCTTGACGTCGGGCATGCCGTCGATGGCCTGTCCGGTGACCGAGAACATGCGCCCCAGGGTCTCCTTGCCGACCGGCACGGAGATCGGCGCGCCGGTGTTCCGGACCGCCAGCCCGCGTGCCAGCCCGTCGGTCGACGACATGGCCACGGTCCGGACGGTCTGGCCTCCCAGGTGCTGCTGGACCTCCAGGACCAGGTCCGGTCCCCCCTTGCGCTCGACGACCAGCGCGTTCAGTATCTCCGGCATCCCGCCGTCGAACTCGACGTCCACGACCGGTCCGATGATTTGTGCGATTTTTCCTTCCATATGTGACTGTCGGTTAGGCGCGCTAGCGGCTCTTCTCGAGTGCCGCCTTGCCGGAGGAGATCTCGGCGATCTCCGCGGTAATGCCGGCCTGCCGAGCCTGGTTGTAGGTTAGGGTCAAGCTGTCGATCATCTCGCCGGCCGAATCGGAGGCAGTGCGCATGGCCAGCATGCGGGCCGAATGCTCGGACGCGGACGACTCGAGCAGGGCCTGGTATACCTGGGCCTCGACCAGCCGCGGCAGCATCTCGTCCAGCACCTCGCGCGGCGACGGCTCGAACAGGTACTCCTGGCCGGCGGCCAATCCCGGAACTTCCCCCTGCCCCTGCCGGATGGCCTCGCTCACCTCACCCAGGCCCTCTATCCGGGCGATCGGCAGCAGCTGGCTGAGTCGCGGCTTCTGCACCAGGGCCGAGACGTAGTCGGTGAAGGCCAGGTGGACTGCCTCGTACTTGCCGGCGGTGAAGTCCGCCGTGGCCAGGTCGGCGATCGGCCTCAGGTCGGCGACGGTCGGATGGTTCGAGAGCTCGGTGAACGTGGCGACGATGTTCCCGCCGGTCCGGCGCACTGCCGTCTGCCCCTTCTTGCCCACGGTCACGTAGTCGACCTCCGTCCCCTCCGGCAGAGCGGCCACGAAGGCATTGAGCTTTCGCAGCAGCTGCGAGTTGAAGCCGCCGCACAGACCGCGGTCGGAGGTGAACACCACCACCAGCGTCCGTCCGGCCCCCGGCTTTGTCGAGAGCAGCGGATGGAGTCCGGCGTCGGTCACCCTGGCCATCTCCCTGATCGCCCGCCAGGCCGCCTCGGCGTACGGACGCGAAGCCAGGACCGAGCTGACGGCCCGCCGCATCTTGGAGGCGGCCACCAGCTCCATGGCCTTGGTGATCTTGCGCGTGCTGGTGACGGACTTGATCCGCCGGCGGATTAGTCTGGTCGAGATGGGCATAGGCCTAGGCTTCGACGGATACGGTCTGCTTGAACTCGTCGATGGCCTCGAGCAGCCTCGACTCTATCTCCTCGGTCAGGTCACCGGCCTTCTCGATGGCCGAGAGCGCGTCGCTGCGGCTGCCGTCCAGGTAACGGTGGAAGCCGGCCTCCCACTCCCGTACCTTCTCGACCGGAACGTCGTCGATGTGGCCGCGGGTGACGGCGAACAGGATGGCCACCTGATGCGGCACGGACACGGTCCCGTACTGGTCCTGCTTCAGGACCTCGACCGCCCGCTTGCCGCGCTCGATCTGGCGGCGCGTGGCCTCGTCCAGGTCGCTCGCGAACTGGGCGAACGCCTCGAGCTCGCGAAACTGGGCCATGTCCAGGCGCAAGCGTCCGGCGACCTTCTTCATCGCCTTGACCTGAGCGGCCGAGCCGACGCGCGAGACCGAAATGCCGACGTTCAGGGCCGGGCGGATGCCGCGGTAGAACAGGTCCGGCTCCAGGTAGATCTGGCCGTCGGTGATGGAGATGACGTTGGTCGGAATGTAGGCCGAGACGTCACCAGACTGGGTCTCGATGACCGGCAGCGCGGTCAGCGACCCGCCGCCGTTGTCCTCGTTCAGGCGGGCCGCCCGTTCCAGCAGGCGGGAATGCAGGTAGAACACGTCGCCCGGATAGGCCTCGCGTCCCGGCGGACGGCGCAGCAGCAGCGACACCTCGCGGTAGGCCCAGGCATGCTTGGACAGGTCGTCATGGACGACCAGCGCGTCCTTGCCCTGGTCCATGAAGTACTCGCCGATCGCGGTGCCGGCATACGGCGCCAGGAACGACAGCGACGCCGGATCGGAGGCTCCGGCAACGACGACCACGGTATTGGCCATGGCGCCCGACTCCTCGAGCTTGGCCACCATCTTGGCCACCTTGGACTCCTTCTGTCCGATGGCCACGTAGATGCAGACCACGCCCGAGTCCTTCTGGTTGATGATGGTGTCGACGGCGACGGCGGTCTTTCCGGTCTGGCGGTCGCCGATGATCAGCTCGCGCTGCCCGCGGCCGATCGGGATCATGGCGTCGATGGCCTTGATTCCCGTCTGAAGCGGCACGGTGACCGACTTGCGGGTGATGACGCCCGGCGCGATCTTCTCGATCGGCATCCGCCTCCCCTCCTTGATCGGACCGCGACCGTCGAGCGGACGGCCCAGCGGATCGACCACCCGGCCGACCATGTCCTCGGACACCGGAATGGACAGCACCTGCCCGGTCGTCTTGACCTCGTCCCCTTCCTTGATGTGCGCGCAGTCGCCCAGGACCATGGCGCCGACGGTCTCGCGCTCGATGTTCAGCGCCACGCCGAAGGTTCCGCCCGGAAACTCGAGCATCTCCATGGACAGGCATTCGGACAGCCCGACCATGCGGGCGATGCCGTCGGCCACCTCGACGACCGTGCCGACCTTCTGGACCTTGGCCTCGACGTCCAGCCGTCCGATCTCCTTCTTGAGCGACTCTATGATTAGGTCTTTGGATGCCATATGCAGTGTCTTATTGCGCGATCGCCGTCAGGACGACCGGACGAACTTTTCCTTCAATGCCGAAAGGCTGCCCTTCAGCGTAACGTCGTAGACGGAATCCCGGCCGCGGACCCTCAGCCCGCCCAGCAGCTCCGGCCGGACTCGGACCTCGATCTCCGCCGGCCGGCCGGCCGACACCAGCTCCCCGGCCCGCTCGGCCAGCTCCCGGTCGATCTCGTGCGCGACCTCAACGGTCACGTCCTCGACCCCGTCGATGCGCTTGGCTGCCGCCGGAAGCTCCTTGAGCACGGCCGGCAGCAATGCCGACAGCCCGCGCTCGTCCATGACGGACACGAACGACCGGACGGCCGCGGCTGTCTCCTTGTCCTTCAGACCGCGCACCGACTCGTAGAGCGCCTCGGCGTATTCCCTGGAAGTGAAAGTCATAGGTTAGCCGTGATCACTGCCGCTTCTCGGCCGACTCGATCGCCGATCGGACCAGCTCCAGGTCCTTCTGGGAGGAGACCTTCTCGCCCAGAACCTTCTCGGTGACGGCGATTACCAGGTCGACGATCTCGGCCTTGGCCTCCGCCAGGAGCGTCTCCTGCTCGTCGCGCAGCCGCCGCTTTCCGTCGTTCACCACCCGCTCGACCTCGGCCCGAATCTTGGCCGTTGACTCCTCCATGCGGCGCTTGGCGTCGGCATCGGCCGCCTCCAGGATCTCCTTGGACTGGACCCGCGCCTCGGCCAGGGTCTTCCGCCGCTCCTCGCCGGCCTGCTCGCGCAGCGCCTTCGACTCCTCAGCATCCTTCAGCCCACGCTCGATCCGGCCCGACCGCTCGTCCATGACCTTCATCAGCGGACGGTAGATGAACCGCCAGACCACCAGGAGGACCAGCCCGAAGTTGACCAACTGGGCCAGAAACAGTTTCCAGTTGAGGCCCAGGGACGCGGCCACGCCGACTCCCTCCGCCACCTGTTGCGCTTCTGCTGGATCCATAACGTGAGGTTGGTTACCGAATGTTGTTCTTACTTGCGTAACTAGCGCCCGAACCCGGCCGGAGCCGGATGCGAACGCCAGCTTCGATGGGCAGACCGCCGCCCATCGAAACCGCTGGCTACTAAAGGGTAAAGACCACGACCAGCGAGTAGATGGCGATGGCCTCGGCGAACGCGGCGCCCAGGAGCATCGGGACGAACAGCTTGCCGGCCGATTCCGGGTTGCGGCCGATCGACTCCATGGCCTTGGCCACGAGCTTGCCGATGGCGAACGCCGGCAGCGCTCCGCCGATGGCCATGGTGAATCCCTTGGCCATGATCCTGACGCTCTCCGTGTCGGAGAGGAGTCCGGCCGCGGCTCCGGCGGCCTCCTTGGTGACTTCCAATTCCATATCTTTTGCCTGCGTCTGACGGTCCGACTGGGTTGGTGTGTTTAAAGTCGTCCGGTACGCAAGGCGGTTAAGGTTAGGACCGACGGCCTGTCCGTCTGGACGGGCGGCCGCTTCTGACCTTGACCGTTTTCCCGCTAGGCGGCGGCGCGGAGCGGTTCGGGCTCGCCCTCGCCGCCATGCTGCCGATGTCCCTTGGCGTCGCCCTCTTCGTGCCCCTCGTCTCCGTGCGGCGCCGAGGTGGCGATGGTCAGGTAGACCAAGGTGAGTATGGAGAAGACCAGGGCCTGGACCAGGCCGACGATCACCTCCATGAACATGAACGGTATCGGTACGCCGAAGGCGATGAGCGAGGAGATGACGTGGATCAGCACCTCTCCGGCGAAGACATTGCCGAAGAGACGCAGCGACAGGGAGACGACCTTGGCCACCTCGGACACCAGCTCGATCAGGCCGACGCCTAGCTCGATGAAGGCGACGAACAGGCCGACCAGGTAGTCGACGGCGCTCTTACCGCGGAAACCGGTCAGGGCCTTCCAGAAGCTGCCCAGCTGGATGAACTTGTTCCAGTGACGGAAGAAGCCGATCGCCGCCATGCCGAAGACATGCGACAGCAAGACGGCCGAGATGCCCATGGCCAGCGTCATGTTGAGGTCGCTCGTGGCCGGACGGAAGATCGGTATCAGGTGTCCGTGCTCGCCGGTCAGGCCGAGCGTGCCCACGCCGGGCAGCAGGCCCATCCAGTTCGAGAGCAGGATGAACAGGAACAGCGTCCCGACCAGCGGAAAGAAGCGGCGCGACTTGGCCCGGTCCCCCGTCACCTGGTCCATGAACCCGAGCATGAACTCGACCAGCGCCTCGGCCGCGTTCTGGATTCCGTGCGGCACGCCCGACTTGGGGCGGCGCAGGACGGCCGCCAGCAGCACGAAGGCAGCGACCGCAACCCAGGCGTTGACCATGGAGTTGGTCACCGGAAGGTCACCGATCGAGAAGAGTTGCTCTGCAGGGACTGGTACGGCCATATGATTATGGAAATGGTTTGTTTCCCGCGACTCAGGAGCGACCGACGTCGCCGTCCTCCTGACCGGGCTTGGACTCGATCTGGGAATACTCCCGCCCGAACTCCCGCGCCCGACGGTAGACGCTCACGCCGGACAGAACCGCCGCCAGCAGGAATCCGGCAATCAAAAACGCCGGAGCTGTTCCGTAGCGCTGGTCCAGGTACTTGCCCAGCAGCGACAGCAGAACGACCGGCACGGCTATGATTGCCCCGAACTCGCCTACGATACGTAGGCCCAGGATGACGTATTTTCGATCCTGTTCGCGGTCAGACATGGCAGCCCAACGAGAAAAAGACAGATGCCAGCCCATACAACGGAATGGCGCCAAAATTCTAGTCCACAGGCAGGCAACAGTCAAGCCAGTCTTTTGCCCATCGTCGCACTGCCTGTGGCAACGAATTAAGCTCATCGCTTTTCGGCCAGTACCGACCCGAGCTTCCTGGCCGTATCTTTTATACTCGTCGGCAATTCCTGCCTGGATATGTCTCCCTTGTCGGCATAGGTACGCAGCCGATCCAATTCACCCAGCAGACGCTCGGCGAATTCCTTCCGGGGACGGTCGACCGCCTCCAAGACGGACATCTTCGGCGGCGAGCAGATGACCTCGACCGACGGAAACTGCCGTTCGAAAGTGGCCAGGCAGCGGCGCGCATGGAATGGCTTGGATACCAGCATCAGACGTCGTGCATCCAGACCTTCCTCCTTCAGCCGCCGCATGCCAAAGACGATGTTTTCCAGGGTGTTGGTGGACCGTTCCTCAGTAATGATCGATGGGAACGGAACGCCCAATTCGATCAGTTCGTTTCGGATGAACGCCGATTCCGAGGAGCCGTCGGCTAGCCCGAATCTGCTCCGCTCGCCGGCGTTCGCCGCACCGACTCCGCCAGCCACCAATATCTTCGGCGCATACCCCTGTCTGTAAAGTTCGGCCGCTTGCCGCCAGACCGCCGGCAATTTTAGACTGCCAAAAAGAAAAATAGCGTCGGCCTTTTGCGGTGTCTGACGGATACAGAGGTAGTCAACGACTGGTGCGACCAGAGACGCAAACGTTTCGTCGTCAGTAAGTTTGGCACCGGACATGAGACAGCAGATTAGCCGGGCAGCAGATCCAAAGCCGCGTCGAGGACCACCAGCTCGCGCTTGCGCTGCATCCGCCGGCCGAACCAGGAATTCCATTCCGCCGTCAGGTAGTACCGACAGTCGGCCATGACCAGGCGCAGCAGCTCCGACGGGATCGCGTCCGGATCTCCGCGGTACGGATCCTCGGCGTCCGGCTCGTCGATGACCCTCATCAGTTCCGTCCTCCATCGTCCGCCGCAGCGGTAGCGCCACTTGGGCCGCAGTCCGCCGTCGGGCTGCGGATCGAAGAAAATCTTCATGCCGGCCGCATCGACCTCGCGTCGCAACTCGGACAGGCGAGCGGCCAGCTCGGAGCGGGCCCGGTCGTCGGCCAGCGCATATCCGACCGGGTGACCTTCCTCCGGCCGCAGCTGGGTCCGGCACTCCTTGGCCACGTAGCGTCCGGCGGCGTAGTCGTACTCCTCGTACCGGTCGACCAGCAGCAGACCGTCCTCACCGTCCAGCATCAGATCGTAGCGCAAAAACCTGCGCCGCAGCGGCCTGCTGCCCGACGCCGAAGTTCCGCCCCCGAAGCCGAGGCTCAGTTTTCGTCCGACGAACTGCGTCAGCCAACCCTGCATACGCCGAAAATATAGAATGCCGCGGCCCGGCCGACAATAGCCGTCGCGAGGCAGCCGGCCATGACCGCTAAATCCGAAACAAGTCGCGCGTGTTCTGCAGCGTCCGGCGGTAGACTTCCTCGGCCGCCACCCCCTTCAGTTCGGCGACCTTGTCGGCCACGAACCGCACGTAGGCCGGCTCGTTGCGCTCCCCGCGGTGCGGCACCGGCGTCAGATACGGCGCGTCAGTCTCGACCAGCAGCCGGTCGAGCGGCACCGCCTGGATCACGTCATGGAGCGTCTCATCCGAATCCGGCGACACCTTGCGAGGCTTGAAGGTCACGTTGCCGGTGAACGACAGGTAGGCACCGAGTTCCATGTAAGCCTCGGCTTCGGCGATTGAACCGGAAAAACAGTGAATGTCGAAGCGAGGCAGACGTCCTTCCACCCGAAAGTCTTTCAGGATACGTCTTATGTCGCCATGTATGTCGGTCGATCCGTCGGGTGCGTTTCTGGTATGCACCATCAGCGCCAGCCCGCGTTCGAAAGCCAGACCAATCTGCTGCCGAAAGACCTCTTCCTGTCTGGAGCGAAAGAAATTTGAATCAACTTCAACCGGAACGTGGTAGTAGTCCAGACCGCACTCCCCTATCCCGACCACCTTCGGTGTCCGGTCGATGAGTGCACGATAAAAATCGGGGTCGAATTCTTCGGCCCGGCTGCGAAAATGGGCCAGCTCGCCACCTTCCTCCTCGCTTTCGTCAATCTCCTGCTCAAAGAGGTGCAGCGGATGCAGACCGATCACGGCCCAGACGTTCTCGTGCTGTTCGGCGCATTCGACCGCCCGCTGGCTGGTCGTGGACTGCGAGCCGACTGCCACCAGTCCGATCCCCTCGGCCGCGGCCCGGGCGATAACGCCGTCCTCCTCACCGCGATAGGCGGAGAAATTGACGTGACAGTGCGCATCGATCAGTTCCAGTTTGGGCATGGCCATATGACTTTAGGTCGGACGAGGATGATCCGGATAAGGGAGCGCTGGAGGGCAGCACTAACGAGACACGGGCGAAAATAAACCACCAATCACCAAAGAACTCTATTTTAGTCCTGCCAAGAATCTTATTACATCTGCAACACTCGATAGTTCCTTTCCTCTTGCACGTTCGGGAATATTTTCTTTAAAAACCCTAAATAAAGTTGAATCGTCACTATACCATTGATCAGTTTTTTGATGCCCTTCATCAACGATTATCTGTAGATCTTCAAGTCCATAACCTAAGCCTTGAGCATAAACATCAAGATTATTTTGCTCCCTCGACCCAATTCCAGTATCAAAATGCCCTATCGCTATTTTACCCTTATCTTTTATTGCTAGCAGCATTTTAAGATAGACGTCTTTTTTTTCTCCAACCAAATCAAGTATGTTTATTGCAAAAATAATATCGTAAGCATCATGTTCTAATGCCACAGTAATCACATCACGATTTTCCTCCTCAAAAAGCCTCACTGATGTTTTTAAGTCAAGCCCCTGAACTAACTCGGCTATTCTTTGATGAGCGGCTTCGGATTTTTCGACTATATCGACCAAATTTCCATCTCCTGCTAATAAAAATTGGAGTGGGGTCGCGCCCGGACCCAAAAAAAGCACCTTAGCATTTTTAGGAAGCTCTAATCGTCCCACTAGTTGTCTAACATCTTTAACTACTTCGGGATTAAATCCCATGTCAACTATTTTGGAGTCAATCGTTTCAATTTGTTCGATCTCTCTAATCTCGCTATTTATTCCTAATGCTGACGTGATTTCTGAACTTACTCTATCTCCAAAAATTGAAGGTAGATGATTGTCATCCAATCTAATCGTTACGTTCTCTCCTGTTTTCGTGTTGATTCCATAAAGGAAAAATGGAAAAAATAAATTATCTGGATGAACATCCCTCAACGTAATATTGTCGTATCGAATCAAAGTTTTCTTATCAATTTGCGCAACCAAAGCTTTACGCAAACAAAAATCTGGTTGCATTGGCTCTTTCTCTGATTTCATACTCAAAACAAATTGATCTAGTTATCACGAAGCGAAACCCGAAAGGCGATCGTCAGGACAAATAGAGTTAACGGGGAAATTGACGTGACAGTGCGCATCGATCAGTTCCAGTCTGGACATGGCCATATGACTTTAGGTCGGACGAGGGACGAGAGCAGGAATGAGTTGGATAAATATTATAGACAGGCTCTTGGGCCAAAATTTCGCTGACAACGAAAAACAAATAGTCATTCGACATCAATGGCATCAACTATTGCGATGTCATCTAATTCCGTTCTTATGAAATCATATGACCAACCTCGATCCATCCCTTGATCAATGCTAACTGTAAGGTAAGGAAATCTATCTTTAAATAGAAAATTATTCGCTATATACTTAGGGAACATGCGTGAGGAAAGAGGCGTAAGATTTTCGCCAAATTTTTCTACTACTTTTTTGCTGTAAACATCGACGGACTCTTTAATTTGTTTCTCAAACTGAGAGAAAGGACCGTTCTCGTCTATCAAATTTCCTTCCGTTTTTTTCCTAGCACTATTAGCTCATTACAAAGTCTGTCTATTTCCGAAGCGAGAACCTGTACTTCACTATCGTTTTCAACCGTCTTTCTTTTCTCGTTCAGTCGAGAAACAAAATCTTATTCAAGATCTTTGATTTGTCTTAAACATTCCGAATAATCTCCCTGAGACTTAGCGACAAAAAAGTCATTTTTTCTGTAGCCAGATATTCATTGTTAGGCGATGTAAACGAAAAGCCCCAACCGTATTCAATAATTTTGATAATTATTTTTCCTCTTCAATTGCTCCTGTAAATACACCACTTCCATAATTAGCAATATCTTTTATTTCTTTTTCTGATAAGTCAGGGAAAACATCAGCTAAAACTGCCCCCACAGTTCCTAATCTTGCCGTCTCTTCCATTATTGCGACTGCAGCTTTTTTGGAACCCATTTCTTGCAGTTGTTGCCTAGTGAATTTACCCTCGAATATATCTGTGGGTTTTTTATTCTCAGAAAATAACCCTTTTTCTGTTTGCTCTGCCATAGTTTTCTATGTTAATTATTAAACTGGGTTAATGGTATCGTAGCCCTAAATAAATTACCATCATCATTTTGAGAATTCAATAAGAAATGGTTTCCCAGTATTTCGCCTAACTAGTTTTTATACGAAGTATTTTCGTGATCCACGATTAGAATTCGTATCTTACGAAATAATATTTTTACGGCCTAATTCGTCTGAACATCCGGCGGGCGTTCGCCGACAGCTGCCGCTCCACCTCGACGACCGGCAGGCGGCGCAGGCTGGCGATGCCGGCCGCGACTTGCCGGACGTAGGCCGGCTCGCTGCGTCGCATGCCCCACGGCACGGCCGTCTGGAACGGACAGTCGCTCTCGACCAGCAGCTTGGACAGCGGAGCCTTCCTGAGCAGCTCGCCCTGATAGCCGCCATGGGTGATGGTTCCGGTGACCGAGATCATGAAGTCCAGCCCGAAGTAGCGCCGGGCCTGCTTCCAGGTGCCGGAGAAGCAGTGCACCACGCCGCGCGCATCAAAGCCCTTGGTGGCCCGGTCCCAGTTCTCGAGCAGCTCGAGCATCTCGTCGTGCGCGTCGCGGCAGTGCAGCAGCAGCGGCAGGCGCAGCTCCCGCGACAGCTCCAAGAACTGACCGAACACCCGCTTCTGACCGCGCCGGATGCGCTCGGCCAGTTCAGCCTCCGGTCCGCCCTTCCGTCCGGTCGGCAGGTCATGGAAGTCGAGTCCGGTCTCCCCGACGGCCACCACCTTCGGCCGGACGGCCAGGCGACGGTACGACTCCATGTCGACCAGCCGGTCGTCGGCGGACACGTCGCCCGAAATGCGCAACGGATGCAGGCCGACTGCGGCGTAGACCCCTTGGTACCTCTCGGCGATGCCGACGGCCAGGGTCGACGACACGTAGTCGCGCCCCAGGGTGACCGTCCCGACGTTCTCGGACCGGGCGTGAGCCATGACCACCTCAAGATCCCGATCGAAGATCGGGTCGTCCAGATGGGCATGGGTGTCGATCAGGCGTGGAGGTTCGCTAATCATGGTTGGTGTCGGCCGCGGCCGACCGTTAGACGCGCTTTAGAACCGAATCAAGCGCCTGCACGGCCTGCGGCAGGAGCGGCGAGAGCGCCAGCCCGACCAGGTTGAGACCGCCGGCGAGGGTCGAGTCGGCAAGCGCGGTCACGAAGGCCGGCGTTATCGGGAACCGGGCGGCGAAGTAGACCGCCAGGCCCAGCACCAGCGCCCCCTCGAGCAGCCCGAAGATAGCGCCCAGCAGCCGGTTGAAGGTCTTGAGGAAGGGCAGCACGGCCACGACATTGAAGACCTTCTCCAGCAGGTTGAAGACCAGTCCGACCAGCCGGGTCAGCAGGATGAACAGCGCGAAGAAGGCGATGACATCGGCCAAGTTGCGGTTGCCGCCAGTGAGCGGCAGGATGACCTCCCCCACCTGACCGTAGAGGCGTCCGGCGACGAACGCGCCGACCACGAAGCCGGCCAGCGACCCGACCATGTGAATGATCCCGAACCACAATCCGTAGAGCATGAAGCCGCCCAGGACGATCAGCAGCACTAGGTCGACGACGTTCATACGTTCTGGAGTCGAGACGACTCGTTACGGACCGACGTTCCGGTCCGGCCGGCGCCAGCGCGCCCTATACGGACATTGTACACCATCCGCACCGGTGACGCGTCAGGCGTTGAGACGCGGGAAGAGCGGTTCGCCTTTAGCGATCCTGGTGCCAGGTTCGAGACCGCCCCAGACGATCGCTTCGTCGTAGGTTTTTTTGCTTTCCGTCTCGGCGATTCCCAACTGGACGAAAATCTTTTCGGCTGCCTCGGGCATGAACGGCCGCAGCATCCAGGCGATATGACGCAAATTTTCCAAGAGCTGATACATAACCAGCTCCAATGAATGTATATCCGACTCTTTCCAGATCACCCAAGGCTTTTCGTCTTCAATAAGATGATTACTTGCGCTAACTCTACCCCAAACAAGTTCAAGAGCTTTCCCAAACTCTAATTTATTCATGCTCTCGGCATAATAACTCCAATTGTCTGCCTTGTGCTTAGCCAAATCACTTGACGTGTGATTTGCAGGAACCGCACCATCCAAATATTTCTCAGTCATCGACAAAGTCCGATGCAACAAGTTTCCAAGATCATTGCCCAAATCACTCTGGTACCGCTCCTCCAACCGAGCCAGCGAGAAGTCACCGTCCTCACCGAAGGTGATCTCCTTCAGCAGGAAGTAACGCAGCACGTCCCGGCCGTACTTCTCCGCGGTCACGACCGGATCGATGATGTTGCCGAGCGACTTGGACATCTTCTCCCCGTCGATGGTGAAGAAGCCGTGAGCGAAGACCTGCTTGGGCAGCGGCAGACCGGCCGACATGAGCATGGCCGGCCAGAGCGCGCAGTGGAACTTGATAATGTCCTTGCCGACCAGGTGCAGGTCCGCCGGCCACCACTTCTCGAACTTAGCCTCATCCGTACCGAAGCCCACAGCGGACAGGTAGTTAATCAGAGCATCGAACCAGACGTAAATAACCTGCGAGTCATCTCCGGGTACCGGAATACCGCAGCGCACCGAACCGACATCACGCGAGATGCTGATGTCGGTCATGAACTTCTCAACGTAGCTCCGAACTTCGTTCCGTCGAGCCACCGGCTGGATGAACTCCGGGCGCTCGTCGATATGCTTGAGCAGCTGCTCCCGGTAGGCGGTCAGCCGGAAGAAGTAATTCTTCTCCTTGACCTGCTCCGGGGCCTTCTTGTGCAGAGGGCAGAGGCCGCCGTCATCCAGGTCGCCCTCCAGCTTGAAGCCCTCGCAGCCGGTGCAGTACAGGCCCTCGTATTCGCCCTCGTAGATGTCGCCCTTCTCGCTGACCAACGCCCAGAACTTGCGCACCGCGGCCAGGTGACGATCCTCGGTCGTCCGAATGAAGTCGTCGTTGGTCAGGTGCAGGTCGGCGAAGGCCTTCTGCCAGACCGCCGCCATCTCGTCGAGGTACTCCTGCACATCCGGCTCCCCGGCCTTCTCGGCCGCCTCCAGGTTCTTCTGGCTGTTCTCGTCCGTGCCGGTCAGGAAGTAGACCTCGTCGCCGCGCAGACGGCGGTATCGAGCCAGAACGTCGGCCGCGACGTTGGTGTAGACGTGCCCGATGTGCGGTCGGCCGTTGACGTAGTAGATCGGTGTCGTGATGTAGTACTTACCCATATCAGTTCATTTCTTCTTTCCGTCGATGACTAGAACGAATTCGCCGCGGGTGCTGGTCGCAGCCAGTCCGGCCAGGATCTCGCCCGGCGTGCCGCGGTAGACTGTCTCGTGAACCTTGGTCAGCTCCCGCAGCAGGCACATGCGCCGGTCGGAATCCAGCTCCGACAGCAGCTCCAGGGCCTTCTCGATCCGGTGCGGCGACTCGTAGAGCACGACCGGATGCGGATAGTCGAGGGCCTCGCGAAAAAACGCGGTCCGGCCCTTCTTGTGCGGCGGGAAGCCGAGGAAGGTGAAGGCCGCCGCCGGAAAGCCGGCCACGGAAATCGCCGCCACGGACGCGCTCGGTCCGGGCACGGGAACGATCTCCAGCTCCGGCTCGGCCGCCAGCAGGTCCCGCACCAGCAAGGAACCCGGGTCGCTCACCCCGGGCGTTCCGGCGTCGCTCACCAGCCCGACCTGCTCCCCGTCGCGCAGCCTCTCCAGCACCTTGCCCAGCTGCCGACCGTGGACCTGCTCGCGGTAGCTCTCGGTCTTCACCTCCAGGCCGTGCCGTTCCAAAAGCCGCCGCGTCACCCGCGTGTCCTCGCACAGCAGCAGGTCGACCTGCTTCAGAACCGCAAGGGCCCGGAGGGTGATGTCCTCCAGGTTGCCGATCGGAGTGGCGATCAGGTAGAGCTTGCCGATCATATGGTCAGGGTATCGAAAGTCATTGTAGCGCCTGCGGGTCAGAACGTCTCCCGCTCGGCGGTGTCGAGGGCGGTCCGCAGCAGTTCCTCGTAGTCCAGCTTGCTCTCCTCGGCCGCCAGCCGCTCGGGCGTGGCCCGCAGCTCCGGATGGTCGGGCACGAAGACCGAACAGCAGTCGTCGTGCGGCTCGATCGAGATGCCGTAGGTGCCGATCGTCCGGGACAGGGCGGTGATGTCGCGCTTGTCGTCGCCGATAAGCGGCCTATATATAGGAAGGCCCGCGGCCGCGCTCACGGCCAGGAGGTTCTCCGGCGTCTGCGAGGCCACCTGGCCCAGGCTGTCGCCGGTCACCAGGCCGAGCGCGTTCTCCCGCCGGGCGATCCGTTCGGCCAGGCGCAGCATCAGCCGCCGGTACAGCAGGACCCGAGGCGCCTCGGCCGCCTTGGCCACGATCTCCCGTTGGGCCGCGGCGATCGGCACGGTGTAGATTACGGACCCGCCCTGGAAACCGTCCAATACCTTAGCCAACCGCCGGACCTTGTCGATCGACTCCCGCCCGACGTGCGGATAGCTGTGGCAGTGGACGAAAATGACCCGACAGCCCCGCCGCAGCAGTTTCCAGGCGGCGACCGGCGAGTCGATCCCGCCCGACAGCAGCACGACCATCGTGCCGGTGGTCCCGGTCGGCAGCCCGCCCGGCCCGTCGACCCGCTCCCCAGACAGGAACAGCCCATCGTGGTTGATCTCTACATATATAGTCCGCTCCGGCGCAGTGAGATCGACCTTCAGCTCGGGATTCGACTTCAAGGCCGCACCCCCGACCTGCCGGGCGGTCTCGACCGAAGTCAGCGAAAAGTTCTTGTCCGCCCGTCGGACCGTCGCCCGAAAAGTTCCCGACCAGCCCGCGACCAGTTCCGGTACGGCGGCTTCGAGCGCACCCATCTCCGCCGGCAGCCGTCGGGCCAGCAGGTAGGTGCTGACTCCGAACGTGCGCCGCAGGGCCGCCCGGATCTTTTCCCTTTCGGCCGACAGGTCCCGCTCCGCCCAGAGCAGAACCAGACCCTTGCGCACCCTCATCTTCAGCTCCGCCACGCCCGCGAGCTGCCGCCGCAGATTTTCGGTCAGGGCACGCTCAAAGAAGGCCCGGTTGGCGCCCTTCAGGGTGATCTCGTCGGTGTGGACCAGGATCGAGTCGAACATACAGATGGGCAGTATACCGGCCCGGCCCGGTTTTGGCTAGACTGGGGCAATTTCCAGGCAAAAATAAAACGGCCTACTGAGAGGCCGCGATTTCGAGCGTTTGGATTTCTTAAGAACAATTAGCGGTCGAGAGAGCCCTGCCGTCGTTCCTCATCGACACGACGTGCGATCTCCTGTCGGACCGCTTCATCGAGCTTCATCTCCGTAGTCAGGCCCATCTGAGCCAATACGTACCTGATCTCCTTCAGCGACAGACGACCGAAGTTCTTGAGTTTCAGCAGCTCCTGTTCAGTCTTCTGGACCAGCTGACCGACAAGGCGGATACCGGCGCAATGAAGGCATTTGGCTGTCCGGATGGACAGCTCAAGCTCATCGACCGGCCGAAACAGGTTAGGATTGACCTGCCCCGCGGCAGCCTCTTCCTGTTCCCGCTCCCCGGGCAGTTTCCGCCAAGGCAACTCCTGAACCGTCTGGAGCAAGGGAACACCGAGCTGTGGACCCCGCAGGCGCAGACGTCGCCCTAACTGTTGCAAAGCCTCAAACTCAATCTGATTCACCCTCGCCATGCAGATGCCGAATTTTGTGCCCAATTCCCGCAGGGTAAGAACCGAACGACCGTTCAGGCCAAACCGAAACTCCAGCAACAGCAGCTCCCGAGAACGTAACTCTTTCAAGGATCGATCCAGCAGTTCCCAGACCGAATCATCCCAAAAGATGCGAACCTGATTCCGGCCGGCCTCGGCCACCCGTCCGATCAGTAACTCACTGAGCTGGGATCCGGATTCGGGCACCTTCAGGTCAGTATCGATCACCTCCTGCAGGAACTGCCGCACCAGCCCAGTCTCACTCAGTTCTGCCCCGTCGGCCAACCTGATCTCCGGCTTGACCTTCAGGGCCCGACGCAGCAGCTGAGCTTCGATGGCCCGCTCGGGCGGATAGCCCGGCCAGGACAACCGCTCCAGCATGCCTACCGCCCCGCGCACTTCGGCCAGGACCAGCTCCATCTCCAACCACTCGTGCAGGGCCTTTCTGACCCGCCGATGGAGCTTAATGGAGTTCAACTTGTCCAACCGACCGCCGGCATCGGCCACCAGAGATGCATACCTCTTCAGGGCAGTGGCATAGATCTGACCCGGTCGCCGCGGCCGATCCGGTCTGCTAACACCGGAGACGTCTTTGACGATCGTCGCCTGACTCCATCCGAGCAGTTTGGCCACGGCTACGGCCGGCAGACCCAACTCGTACAGTTCGTTCGCCAGATTTACCCTAAGGGTGTCTTTTTCAATCCCCATGACCCGATTTCCTCTCCTGTTCAAAAGAACCACCGTTCCGGCTTTCTTCCGGATGGTTCATCCAACCAGACAGACAGACTCAAGTCAAGATCCTGGGCAAAAAGAAGACCGCCCGCTTGATGCGGACGGTTGAGTTGTTGTCGCGCGGCCAGCTAGATGAACGACTAGCCGACTGACTGTTCTTCGTCGAGCTTTTGGCGGGCGGCGGCGACCTGGTCCTTTTCCGCTGATTTGTCTGCAGCCTGAGCCGCGACGACCTGACGAAAAGTCTCGTCGAATGGTCGAGACCAGGCGAAAAGACCCATCTTCTTGGCCTGTCTACAAAGCTTGACCAGACTGCCGCGTTCAATGCAGGCAACCAACGACATCTCCTTCTCCAGCAACGCGGCAACCTGCCCCAATGTCTTGAACTGCCCGTCCATGAGGCCATAGGACTCTTCGATGACCCGCCTCTCCAGGCCCGAATCCAGGACACTCAGGAGTTTGTCCATCTGAGACAGCAGTCGCTCATCCCAGACCGGTAGTACTTGCTGCCGCCATCCGTTGGCCAAGAAACCGGCCAACGACCAGTCCAAGTGCTCTCGGAACCAAGGCATAGAAATCTCGTTCCGAGACATGGCGAGCAGAAACTTGGACCAGAGTCCCCGCATCTCGTCCTTCGACGGCAGCAGCTCGGTGGCCGACCAGCCAAGAGGAAGATCAAAGATTCTCGCCAACAGCATGACCCTCGGTAACTGCCGAGGGTCAAACTGCGGCAGACTGAGTCGCCGCATGGTCAGCAGCATGCCGCCGGCGACCATCAACAGCTCATCCAACTCGAGCCACTTCTCCAAGTGAAACTGGAGGCTGTCTAGGTCTTCATTCCTCCCGACCGGCCTCATGCGGCGACATTCCAGACCGATCAGCCGTTGTAGCACTGACCGAAAGACATCGCTCTCCCGACTGACCCGCGAACCCCGGAAGGGCCGACTTCCCGGACCGCCGGCATGATAGTCGTTCTCGACCGTGGACAAACTGGTGCCAGTCAGACTGGCGATCTCCCCATTAGTCAGGCCGACTTCGATTAGACCGCGGACCAGCTTCCGCCGCCTCAACACTGCAAGCTTTTTTGTCTCTTTAGACATTGCCCTCTCCTCTCTTTCTTTTTCAGAGAACCGCTCTGGCGAAACTCTCCTGTCGCCAGCAAGACATGAAAACACACGGACCGGCCGGTGTCAACCCGATGAGCCAGCGACCCGACCGCCCGAACTTGACCGATCCGCGGTCACGGCGGTAGCGTCAAGACATGAACACCAACCACAGCCACAACCAGAACCGGCGGCGGAGCAACCTCATTGAGGCTGCTTTCGAGTGTTGGTGATTCGGGCGAGAGAACCCACGAACCCTTCAAAGCGGCCTCAATTCCGAGGTCGCTTTGTTCTTTCCGCCGAAGCGGAAAGGAGGTGGGCAGATGAACGAACCATGGACCGGCTATCGCCGCACATTGAACGGCGAGATGGGTCCCGAACTGGCCGAGGAGTTCGTCGGGCGGCTGCACGACGCGGCCGGAGGCGATCCGACACGGGCGACCAATTTCTTCTTCGGTCTGGGGCAGCTCTGGTCGCCGCTCGTCCAGGCCTGGAGCCGCTGGGTGGAGACGAACTCCACTGCCCGCGTGGCCGTAGTGCTGCGCGACGCCAAACCGCTCCTGGCCCGACCGACTCCATCCGAATGGTTGCGGCTGCACCTCAACCGGCTGCTCTGCGGCGTGCCGGACGAACTGTCCGCCCACGCCGGGCATGCCGGACATCCGCTGCTCGCCGAGTACCTCGACCAGCGGATCGGGCCGGACGGCGAGTTCACCTTCGCCGACAGCGGCTGCTACGGCACGGTCCTGCTCCAGCTGCACCGGCAGGGCATCCGGCCGCAGCCCCTATTCTTCTTCTCGAAGAACCCGCACGTGCGGGGACTGCTGAACGAGGCCGGCCTGTCGCCGGAGGAAGGCGAGCTGCTGAACGACTCGCTCGAGTGCGGCTTCCCGCACGTCTGCGGCCGGCCGTCCGAGCTGGTTCGCGGTCCCGACGAAACGATCCGGGTCCGACCGACCAGTACGGATCCGCTGTCGGTCCGCTTCGGTGAGGCAGCGCTCGCCGGCGTGCGTCAGGCTCCGCCGTCCGCGCTGCCGGTCCGAGAAGCGGCTGCCGCGCTGCTGTCCGCCGCCGAACGGGCCCGCCGCGGCGAGTTCACCGGCCTACTCGGCCGCACCTCACCCGAGTGGTCCGGCAAGGAAAACTTCCTGGCCAGCTGGCCGACGGAACTCCACTGGACCTGAACCGATTCTTGAGTTGGGCCGTCGTCACTGACGGCGGCGGTCCAACTAACTTTTTTAACCTATGGCCATCGCCACCAACGAAAAAATCAAGCGAACCTTCGGCCGCGCCGACCGCATCTTGATCGGCATGATCCACCTGCCGCCCCTGCTGTCGTACGCCGGCTTTCCGGGCATGGAGGCCGTGACCGAAAAAGCATTGTCTGACCTGACCGCTCTGGAATCGGCCGGCTTCGACGCGGTCCTGGTCGAGAACGACGACGACCAGCCGCACACCGAATTCGCCAACCCGGCCCAAATCGCCTGCCTGACCGCGGTCACGGCCGAGATCTGTCGCCGGGCCAGAGTACCGGTCGGCGTGCAGATGATGCTCAACGACTGGCAATCCTCGTTCGCCGTGGCCCGGGTAACCGGCGCCCAGTTCACCCGCCTGGACGTGTTCGTCGATCACGTCACCTGCCGCTGGTGTGAGATCAATCCTGACCCGGCGGAGATCGTCGCCGAACGCGACCGCATCTGTCCGGGCCTGTTGCTCCTGACCGACATCCAGGTCAAGTACAAGGAGATGATCGAACCGCGCCCGCTCACCGCGTCGGCGGAGCTGGCCGTCACCGCCGGCTCGGACGGATTGATCGTGACCGGTCCGGCGACCGGCGTCGAGACTCCGCTGGAACGGTTGCAGGTCGTCCGCGCCGCCTATCCAGACTTTCCTTTGTTCGTCGGCGCTGGTCTGACTGAGGACAACGTCCGGGAGCAACTGACTGTGGCCAACGGGGCAATCGTCGGCACGTCGATCAAGTGCGACGGCCGGGTCGATTTCGAATCGGCAAAAAAGCTCAGGGAGAAACTTAAAAAGACGCCCGGATAAGGGACGTCTTTGCTCTCGAGTCCTTTGGCGATTAGAGACCCAGCGCTTCCGTAATCGCCTCCTGGTCGAAGCCTACGATGGCCCGGTCGCTTCCGACAGCCCACTGGTTGACTGTTCAGCCGAAAAATGTTCAGCTGAAGATATGGAGGAAACCATGAAAGTTGTTCTGCTGCTGGTCGGCCGCGGTGGATTAGGTCGTTACTATGACAGGTCATTTAAAATTGAAACAACGGTCTGCCTACCCGACCAGCCACGCCCCCAAATAGGGGACATCATATGGGTAAAAATTCCCGGACTGAGTGAAAAACGCCTGGCCGCGACGGTCACGTCGGTCGAGTTCGACGCCACTAATAAAACAGCGGCACTAGCCACTGTATCTGCGGAAGTAAAAGGAGGAGCACACCGCCCCCTACCTGGTCACAGCTGGAAAGGATTACGACTGATCCAAAAGACCGCGTAATGACCCAAAAATGACCCAAACAAAAAACAAACCTCCCCGCGGCTGCGAGGAGGTCTTTTTTCGCATGTGTCATTCTCGGGCTTGCCTGCCGCTCCGTAGCTCGTAGAGCGAAGGACGGGGCCGAGAATCCACGGCACCGATCGTAGATTCCCACCTTCGCGGGGATGACATTTCACTATTCCAGACCCAGAGCTGCGGATACGGCGGCCTGATCAAAACCAATGATAGTCTGGTCACCGATTATGATCACCGGCACGCCCATCTGTCCGGTCTTCTCGACCATTTCCTTGGCTGCCGCCTCATCGGCCGCCACATTAATGTCCCTGTATTCAATCCCCTTCTCTTTAAAGAAGGCCTTGACCATGACGCAGTACGGGCAGGTCGGAGTTGAATAGACGATAATTTCTGGCTGGTTTTCCATGTGTTTGGTGGTTCGTTTTAGTTATGCACGTTGAGGGTAACAAAAGATTTTTATAGGAGCCAGTCGTTGTTTGACTTCCGTAAAACCTATTGTCGTCTCGGCCCGAGAGCCGGGATCCACGATCAATCGTGGATTCCCGCCTTCGCGGGAATGACATACTAAATCCAATTTTTGTCTTTTATCTCACTAAACGGAGGCCTACCCAACTCGACCCTGGTAAAGAGATTTCCTTCTGGATCCAGCACCGATCCAAATTTAATTTCAATGCGGAATAACCCCTCTCTTGGTTCAAACCCCAAAGGAAAAACATCTCCTGGATAGATTGAATTTCTCCCCTTAAGAAGTCCTGTGTAATCTTTTCCGTCCTCTCCCAAAATCTTCAAATTAAAGGCTGGACCCTTACCCTTATTTTCAAGGATAACA
>JBDRRB010000008.1:0-6381 GCA_043825985.1 bacterium
CCTATGCCTCCCTCATGCACGCCCTCCCGTTTCTCTTTACCTTCGAGGACTATCCTGACCTCGATATCCCAAAAACCACCAACACCCTAGACGGGACATTCTCTCATCTCAAGCAAAAAATCTACGTGCATCGCGGACTGAATGTCGAGACCCAAAAGAAGATGATCGGGACGATCCTAAATGTTCCCGCACAGACCAAAAGACCAACTGAAAATGTCCATTAAGCCTACAATTATTTTATCCCAAGTGTCGGCAAATAACCACCCAAAACCAAAAGCACCCAACCGCTGGGGTTGGGGGCCTTGGGCATCCTGACGTAAGTGGGTCGCGTCAGAACTTTTTTGCTTTTGGCTCCGAGGCTGGGATTCGAACCCAGGACCAATTGGTTAACAGCCAACTGCTCTACCGCTGAGCTACCTCGGAATGCTCTCCGGCGGGGGCATGATAGCACGGCCGCCGGATCTTGCAAGACTGCCGGAACCAGGCATGTGGACCGGCAATCGAACTCTAATAGTCCCGCAACTTGATGATGTCCGGATGGTCCTTGATCCGCTCGAGCGCCTTGGCCTCGATCTGGCGAATGCGCTCGCGGGTGACGTCGAACTCCTGACCGACTTCCTCGAGTGTGTGGCTGACCCCGTCGAGCAGGCCGAACCTCATCTCGAGGATCTTCTGCTCGCGCGGCGACAGGTCCTTGATGATGTCGCGCACGTAGTCCTTGAGCAGCTGCAGCGCCGCGGCCCGGTTCGGGGCGACGTTCTTCACGTCCTCCACGAAATCGACGAGCGTCGAGTCCTCGTCGTCCTCGCCGACCGACGTCTCGAGCGAGACGGTGTCCTGCGAAATCTGGATGATGTGGCGGACCTTGTCCACCTCCTCCCCCATCTCGGCGGCAATCTCCTCGGGCAGCGGCTCGCGGCCCAGGTCCTGGATCAGCTGCCGCTCGATCTGCTGGAAACGGTTGATAGTCTCGACCATGTGGACCGGAATGCGAATGGTGCGCGACTGGTCGGCCAGGGCGCGGGTGATCGCCTGCCTGATCCACCAGGTGGCGTAGGTCGAGAACTTGTAGCCCTTGCGGTACTCGAACTTCTTGACCGCCCGAAACAGGCCGATGTTGCCCTCCTGGATCAGGTCGTTCAGCGACAGCGACTTGCCGACGAACTTCTTGGCGATCGAGACCACCAGACGCAGGTTGGCCTCGATGATCCTCTTCTCCGCCTCCCGATCGCCACGTTCCTTACGCTTGGCCAGCGCGACCTCCTCCTCGGCCGTGAGCAGCGGCACCTTGCCGATCTCGCGCAGGTACATCTGGATCGAGTCGGCCGAGATATCGGTCAGGTCGAAACGCTTCTTCTCCTTGCTCAGGCGGATCTGGTCGAGCAGCTTCTCGCGTTCCTCCTGCCGACCGATTATCCCCTCCTTCATCTCGATGACGTTGATGCCGATGTTGTCGAGGCGGTCCAGGAAATCCTCGTACGCCCTGACGTACTCCTCGAGATTCGAGAAGACGTAGAGCGCCTCGGCCTCAGTGACGAACCCGCGCTGGCGGCCTTTCTTGACCAGGGTGTCGATGGTCTCCTGATCGGGCGGCGGGACAGCGACACGCTTGGCCCGGACCGGACGGACAGACGATGGCTTCGGAACGACAGCCGGCCTCCTCTTCTGGGACGGAACGGCCTTCTTGGGCGCGGCCTTCTTGGCGGCCGGCCTCCTCTTCGGTGACGGCGCGGCCTTCTTGGGCGCGGCCTTCTTGGGCGCGGCCTTCTTGGTTATGACTTTCTTCGGCATAGAAAAACTGGCCGTATCTGAACCGAGGCGCCGGCGGCAGCCTCAGCCAAACAATTTAGTTCCGCTCACCCGATCCAAGGCGAGAAGGCCACCCGACGCCATGGACACTGATGCTCATGACGATCGGCCGACCGGGACATGGCGGCTCAAGCGGTCATTTCCCCCAACTCGCGCTGAATCTGTTGGATTTTTTCCAGGTCACCGTTTTTTTCTGCAGTGGCCATGGCCCGAACCAATTCCTGCCGGCGGCGGCCGGTCTGGAGCATTTTGAGTTCTCCGAGTAGTTTCCCGGTCTCCGCCTGGCGGCTCTCCGGCGACAGCTCACCGAATTCACGTTCGGCCTGAAGTTCGAGCACTGCCGCCTGTCGCGCGATCTCTGACTTGCCGCGCTGTTCCAGCCAAGTACGGAAAACCGGGGGGCTTTCGCCGCCCGTTCGGGTCAAAGTATAGAATTCCCGGAAGCTACTGTAAAGCTCGGCCAATACGGGAGGCAAATGCGGCGGCAGTCCGTCCAGGACGGCCGGGACTAGTTCGGGCCAGACCAGGGCCATCCCGACCAGGTGCTCGGCGCAGATCAGTTCCCTTTCCTTGCGGACCGGCTGATTCTGCTCCGGCTGAACGATGGTCGTCCGACCGGCCGACGGGGACGGCGGGCGCACCATCCGGCGCAGCTGCTCAAAGAGCAGCGCCTCGGGAGTGCTGAACATCCGCGACAGCTCGCCGATCCAGTGCGAACGCTCGACCTGGTCCGGCATCTTCACTATCTCCTGCAGCAGCTCTCCGGCCGCACGGCGCTTCGACTCAGCATCGGCAAAGTCGGTCCGCTCCGCCGCGAATCTTAGGTACCACGACATGTACGGGACCGCATCGGCGATGGCCCCCTTCCAGAGCTCGACGTCACGGCGAATGCAGTCGTCCGGATCCTTGCCCGCGCCCTCCGGCAGCCGCAGCATGCGCACCGAAAATCCCGACCCGACCGCCGCGTCGATCCCGCGCCGGGCGGCGCTCTCGCCGGCCGAGTCGGCGTCGAACGACAGCACCAGCCGGTCGGTGAAGCGACGGAGCAGGTCGAGCTGCTCGACGGTCAGGGCCGTGCCGGAACTGGCCACGACGTTCCTGACTCCGGCCTGGTGCGAGGCGATGACGTCCATGTTGCCCTCGACGATCACCGCGACCGACTCCCGCCGGATGTGCTGCTTGGCCAGGTTGATGCCGTACAGCGCGCGGCTCTTGTCGTAGACCGGGGTCTGGGGGGTGTTGACGTACTTGGGCCCGCCGTCGGGATCGCGACCGTCCGGCCCGGGCAGCACGCGGGCGGTGAAGCCGACCACTTCGCCGTGCACGTCGCGGATGGGAAACATCAGCCGGCCGCGGAACCGGTCGTAGTTCCTGGAGCCGCGGTCGCTCCGAGAGGTCAGGCCGGCCCGGGCCAGCTCGCCGTCGGAGAAGCCGCGCGACATCAGGAACTTGGAGGTGGCGTCCCAGGAGTCCGGCGCGTAGCCCAGCAGGAAGTCCTCGACCGTCTCCCGGGAGAGGGCCCGACGCTCGACGTACTCGCGCGCCGCGGCCGCCCGCGGATCGTCGAGCAGCAGCTTGTGATAGAGACGCGCGGCCAGCGCGTTGGCCTCGAGAAGACGACGCCGCTCGGACCGCTGTCCGTCGTCCGCCCGACGTTCGAGCGTGACGCCGGCCTTTCCGGCCAGGAGCCGCAGCGCGTCCGGAAACTCCAGCCCCTCCATCTTCTGGACGAACTCGAAGATGTCGCCGCCCTCGCCGCAGCCGAAGCAGTGGTAGATCTGCCGTTCCGGATTCACGAAGAACGACGGCGACTTCTCCTGGTGAAAGGGACAGCAGGCCTTGAGGCTGGTGCCGGCCCGCTTCAGCTGAAGGTAGTCGCCGACCACCTCGGCGATGTCCAGACGTCGCTTGATCTCCTCGATTGTGCCGTCAGAAGACATGTCGGGCGATGTCGAATCGGTTATGTTAAGTCTGCGTTCCTAGGACCAGTAGACCACAAAAAGCGGGGCGAAGTAAGCATGTCGCGATGAAACGAGGTCGTCCGCTACGACTGCGGCGGCGATTCCGGCCGCACGTCGACGGGCATGTCCTTCACAGCCTCCGCCGACCCGGCTCCGTCGGCGAACCTGACGGTCAGTGGTACGCAGTCGGCGGCAGTCGCCTCGTCCATGCTCCGATGCAGGCCGAGCGCCGCGGGAAACGGACCGTGCTCCGAATGCAACCCGAACTGCAGCTGCCACTCGCCGCGCGAGTCGGCCGTGTCGCACCAGACGCGGACCGGCAGCTCGAAACTGGTCTGGGGCAGGATCAGCTCGTCCTCGACCGTCCCGTGGACGTAGACCAGCCCGCCGACCTCGCTCGTGCCGACGGTCTTGCGCTTGCCGTACGGCGCGACCTCGGTCACCTGCGCGTTGAGGCCCTTGGGCAGAAAGAGATGCCAGACGAAATTGCGCACGGCCTGACGGCCGTCGTTCCGCACGACCAGACGGACGGTGCCCTTGATTCGGCCGTCGAGGTAGCGCGATAGCCGCACGTCATCGGGCAGTTCCAGGCCGAAGCGCGGACGTCTTATATAAGACAGGTAGGTCGGCAGCAGCAGCGCGGCCGCCGCCGCCACTGTGCCGACCGCGAGCAGCTGGGCGAAAAAGTCGGACCAGAACCAGCGGTCCGGAAACAGGCCCAAGGCCATCGCCCCGAAGACGGCCACGGCCAGGCCGCAGACGACGGCCGCCGCCGCGGCCAACTTTCTTATGGACTGATCGGACATATGCTTAAGTGTCGTTCAATATAGAAAGGCTGTGCACGGACTCGGTCCGCGACCAGACCTTACACCATCGGCGGACTGCGTTCAACGCGGAAAATTCGCCCTGGTGGCCCGTTTCCGGGGTCTCGGACCGGCTTGCCAAGCCTGGGAAATGAGTATAGAATGCCCACGCTGAGTCTGAAATGACGACAAGAAAACCATAAGACGCAGACTCTGGGTGAGATGCGATGTGCCCAGCTGGAGAAATTCACGAAGTGAGGCGTACTGTAATAAGTGCGGTGAACGAGTGGATTACGAAGCTGGGTGCAGCGCGCTCACCCAGAGTCTGCATTCCTGGAGGGATCGCATAGTGGTCGAGTGCGCCCGCTTGGAAAGCGGGTAGGGTGCAAGCCCTCGGGAGTTCGAATCTCCCTCCCTCCGCCAGCGAAAGACACGCCCCCAAAGGCGTGTTTTTCGAATCCAAAGATCAGGGGTCGGGCCAACTGCTTGGCCCGACCGGAGATTCGAACGCCGGAGCGATGGTCCGGTCCGTTGCCGTGGACCGGACCCGCGAGGCGGTGGCCAGGCCGAGCCGACGGAAGGCGGCGAGAGCCGAGGCCGAATCTCCCTCCCTCCGCCAGAAGAAAGTTCCTGCCCCCCATAAAGGGGCGGGAATTTTCTTTTTGGTAGATGAAGGGGAGATGAGAAGGGCGGCGAGAGGACGGAAAGTCGAGCCGCAGGAGAGAGCTAAACTGCTTCAGCCCGTCCTGGAGAGACCGGCGAGGCGATGTCCTCACAGGCCGAGGACCGACGAGCCGCGGAGAGCGTCCGGTGCGCAGCCGCCCCGTGGCCCGAAGCGGAGCGAAGGCGAATCTTTTCTTTTGTGAGAGGAAAGCCCGCTTTTTCCTAAAGGCCCAACGGCATTGTGGTCAAAACGGACTTTTTATGTTTTTCAACTGGGGATTGGTCACTTTCGTGTAGATCTGTGTCGTTCGTATGTTGCTATGTCCCAACAGCTCCTGCACATACCGCACATCCGTACCGTTTTCCAGGAGGTGTGTAGCGAAAGAATGTCGCAACGAATGAAAAGTCGCCGGTTTGCAAATTTTCGCCTTTGCTAAACTCTTGCGAAACATTTTCTGCAGAGACGTCGTAGTGAGACTGCCTCCGCGGTTTGAAGCAAAAACAAACTCACCCTTGCCTTTACCCGCGATCAAGTTTCGCAGATCGTTTTGTAATTTTTCCGGCAGGACACTAATCCTGTCTTTATTACCCTTGCCTCCCCTGATAAACACGACAAGTTCATCGATATCCAAATCAGCCACTTTTAGCTTTATCACTTCACTAACCCTTATGCCGCAGGCATATCCGAGCGATATCATAAGCCGATACTTCGAATTATCGGTTGACTCGATAATCCTCCCGATCTCCGCCCGTGACAACACCGTCGGCAAGCTCTTGCTCCTTTTGGCAAATTTCAAGTCAACTTTTTGGGGATCTTTCAGGACTTCGGCGTAGAAAAACTTAACAGCATTAAGGGC
Source organism: bacterium (assembly GCA_043825985.1). GTDB lineage: Bacteria > Patescibacteriota > Patescibacteriia > SG8-24 > SG8-24 > UBA1561. Next base: position 6,094 of record JBDRRB010000008.1, read on the forward strand.
TAGGTTAATTGTCTGTGGAGATTGCTTTCGCCTGTATTTTTCGAGTAAAAATTCCTCGATGACCTGTTGCTTGTTATTAGTCTCGACATCTTTTCTAAATCCAAGATATTCTCTTATGTAGAGCAGGTATGCCTTGCGGGTCTCTGGGGAGTAGTTACGAAGACGTAATACCCTTTCAGTTCTGTCCAAAATTTCCATAAGCAAAGAATAGTAGAAGTTTGCATAACATGCAACATATTGCTATAACCAACCTATAAAGTTCGGATAAAAATTAGTTATGTGAAATCA
>JBDRRB010000009.1:0-7252 GCA_043825985.1 bacterium
GACCAATCGACTCGTCGTCCGAACCGGCATCGACGACAGCCGCCGCCGAAGGCTGTTCGCTCCGTCCGCCGCAGTACCCGGTCATGAACCCAATGATGTAGAACACCAGAGCGACCAGATACAGCAGCCAAGGGCTGCCGACCATCTCGACACTTCGATCTGACATTTCGTCTCCTTTCAAGATCCGCAAAGGATCAGGGCAGCCTATCTCGGTCAGGCCGAAAAGTCAACCCTCTCGTCGATCAAGCGGTTCGACCGGAAAAGACGTTTTTGGTAGATTGTGGTCATAAGAGACGACAGCAAACGGCCGTCGAAAGCCGAACCAGACCAGGCCATAAACTAAAGCCAATATGTTTCGAGAGGGTGGATGGAAACTGTCCGAACCGACGGACGAGGAAAGAACCGAAACGGACGACGAACGCACGACCGCCGACCGCACACCAGAAGAGAGGACCGTCGCCCTCAGTGAGGACGAGATTCTTCCTGTCGGCGAAGAGGAACGGACCGTCATCGACTCTGACGACGAACTAAAAGAGCTGGCCGAGGGGGACATCGAGCCGGCCGAGAAACCGCCTGAGGAAATGGACAGAACGGAAATGGACGCAGAGACTACGACAACTGATGGAGACCGAGAGGCCATCAACCCACCGCCCGGACCGGAGCGTGAAAGCGTCGTCGCCACAACCAACGAAAACCTGAAAGGTGTTAGAGATCCCGACGAGCAAACGGCCATCGAACTGACGCCAGACGACCTGCTACCGCCGGGCGAAGAGCAGACGCAGATGCAATCATCCGAAAAACCCCGTGTCAGTCTAGAGCCGCTCAGACGATTAACCCAAGAGCTGAGAGAAACGGGAGTCATTAAGGGGGAAACGACCTCACAAGAAATCAAGCCACTTCGACCCAGTGCCGAACAGGTCGAAGACGAAACCCTCTTGGCCGGTTCCGAGGATGACATTCCGGTTTACGCCGCACGACCAAAGACCGAGAGCAGTAGTACAAAGTCTCTACCGACTACCGTAGTCCAAGGCGGACCGGAAGAATGGCCAACACCACAAGACGAAAATCCGACTGGGGACACGAAAAAATCGACCGGCAGACTATCAACGGGGCTACCCGAAACCAGAATCAGCGATGTCGAACTGCCTGCTGTGGGGGAAAGAATCTCCTCGTCAGAGGACATCAAACAACCGACCGGGGAAGTCGGACCGACCGGTCCAGAAGTAGCCAAAGAATTGAACAAGGCGCGTTATGAGTTCACGACTATCCTTGAAAAAGCGCTGGGCCGTTTGAATGAGCTTTCCCGAGACCCCAACAGCGACGAAGAAACACGAAACCGGTCCCGCGGACAGCTAGCCGCTGCGTTGGCCCGATACCTGGAAAAATCCGACTACGCCCCGACGCTAATCGAAGACCACATACGCCTCGATGAGGCGATCCCTCGCGTGGGCGTGGACCCCAAGGATCCACCGCCCTTCTATTCGGCCGAGGGCAAACGGCTAGCCGGAGAAATCGGCCTGAAGATGTTCGAAAATGATCCTTACCGCTTCACCGAAAGGTTCGGCCACAGCCATAACACCTTCGTGCCCAGAAAACGACGGATTGAAGCGGCCACCAAGTGGATTCGAAAAGAGAAAGATCCGCTGCAGGAAGTCCACCGACTCATGGACCGTCAGGTTCTGCTGCCCGACGAACTGTGCGGTGTGCTCTACCAGCTCAATGGAAAACAGCAAAAGGAGCTCTTGCAGGCGATCGAAAACGCCGAGGCTGGGAGTCCCCTACTGGAGACCAGGGAGATACTGGAAAGGATCGACCGCTCCCAAAAGCTGCGTGAGGAACTGACGGCCGCCATCCAGCTGGAGCTGCCCCACCTGAACGCGTTGGACGAGATGCACGGCAGCAACCACGAAAGCCTGTGCGACAAGATCGTAAAGATGCAGCCGGCCGGACAAGGCGTCAATGCTCCATATTTCGCAATGACCAAGAAAGGACGGTGGGGCGTCTACAAACCTCGACTGCAGGAAGCCGGCAACTGGCGCGGCGACGGGACCGGCGGACCACACTACCGCATGAGTCTACGCGCCGGCGAAACCGTCAGCGCAGAAACCGTAACGCCGCTCGTCGGACTGCTGATCGGCATGAAATATGTCCTGGACACGCCCATGGTAAACGGACCGGTTGGACCGGGGACCATGCAGCTCAAGGCCAAGGGCATCATGGCCAGCAGAACCGACAGCTGGTTCTTCGGACGGTCCATAGAGCCGGAGTATCTCGAATCAGCCGAAGACATAGCCTGCCTCGATGCCCTGACCCACAATTCTGACCGCCACGCGGCGAACCTTCTGGTCAACACGGACATCAAGGCCCTGCTGCCACCAGACCACGGCCTGAGCCAGGTCGAGACTGACGCGCCGCTGGCTGAGATCTACAGGCAAATCGCAGAAAGGATTGGACGATATGACCTGATAGACATGAGCCTCGAGGAAATGGGGGCTGAAGACCGAAAAATTATCCAACGTGCCTACGAATCCCCGAACTACAACGGCATGTGCGATACCATGAGCGTCCCCCTGGAATTTTTCAAGGAAAGTCAGACGAGTCCGCGCCTGCACGAAAGACTGTCGCGACTGCTAACTGTCTTGAAAAAGGAGGACGGACAGGTCCGTCGTGTTCTGCTCGAGACCTACCAACTTCACTTCCAGGCAGAAAAGGGACAAAGGCTGTTCGACCGGCTGCTGGCTGACCTAGAACGCCTGGTCAAGACAAGAAAGTTCCCCGAGAACGGACCGATGTTCATGGCGATCATGGGAAACCGGCTGGAACAGAGGATCCTCGATCAGCTAAAGAAAAATGAAACGCAGGAGAAAAAAGGTGTCGCCGTCGATCCTCAGGCCAAAACCGGCGACGCCTCACCGCTGCCCGAACAGGAAGCTCCCAAAGACGTCCAATCTTCCGAGAAGAAGGGGCCACCACCCCTTCCCAAACGCAGGTGGCGCCTGTTCGGACCCAAGGGTTGACTCGCCCGACAAGACCTGCTAGTCTTTTAAGTTCAACCGACAGTCCAATGCTGTCGAAAGGAGAAACCTATGGAACATTCAACCAAATGGGTCCAGGTGACGGCACCGGACTCAGATACGGAAGGCCCGCCGACCATCAGAGTGATCGGTCTGGCCATACTAGGCGATGACGGACCGGTCACGTTTCGGGGGGAAAGCGAAATCTTCCCGCCGGCCATTACGAACCTGAGCGGGGAAAACATCACCCCGACCGAAGGTCTTGCCTACCTGCACGCGCTCAAGGGCGAGCTGACGTCGGCCTATGGGCTCGCCTCGGACGTCGAGACCGGACTGATGCCCGAGATCGGTCAGATCGTCGAGACGCCGATCGACGTCCTGGCTGCCTGACCAGAGAGTCACGGGTCCGGTGGGTCCGGACCGGGAGAAAACGATGAAACACCTGCTAAAGCCGCCCGACACTAGGGTGGCTTTCTATTTGCTTCAGCGGCCAGCCTTTACCGAAGAGAAAAAATAGTGTAGCCTGCCGGGTTATATGGACACCGCCCGACTAAAAGAAATCCTGGATCAGCGAGGGCTGCCGGCCTACCGCCGCCGACAGATCGAGCGGGACGTCTACGTCCGGCTGATTTCCGGCTGGGACGAGGCGACCGGACTGCCGGCCGAGCTGCGCGAGTTGCTCGTCGAGCGCGTGCCGCTGTCGACGGTCGAGGAAGTCGGATCCGGAGAGTCGCGGCGCGGCGACTCGTCCAAGGTAGTCCTCCGCCTGACGGACGGCGAGCTGGTCGAATCGGTGCTGATGCGACACGATGACGGCCGCAATACGGTCTGTGTCTCATCGCAGGCCGGCTGTCCCATGCGCTGTGCCTTCTGTGCCACCGGCCGCGGCGGCTTCCGACGTAACCTGACCGCCGACGAGATCGTCGACCAGGTACTACAATTCGCCCGCCCGCTGAAGAAATCCGAGCGGCGCGTCTCGAACGTAGTCTTCATGGGCATGGGCGAACCGTTCCACAACTACGATGCCGTACTCGCCGCCGCCCGGACGCTCAACGCCGAAAGTGGCCTGGGCATCGCCGCCCGCCGCATCTCGATCTCGACCTGCGGCCTCGTGCCGGGCATCGAGCGCCTGGCCGCCGAACCGCTGCAGCTAAACCTGGCCATCTCGCTGCACGCCCCGGACGACGAGACACGCCGCCGGATCATGCCGGTGAACGACGCCTACCCGATCGGCGCGCTGCTCGCCGCCGTCCGCGCATACGTCGCCCGGACCCGCCGCAAGGTGATGTTCGAGTACCTTCTGCTCGACGGAATAAACGACTCGCCCGAACAGGCCGACCTGCTGGCGAGCCTGCTCGGCGACGATCCCCTCTTCCACGTCAACCTGATCCGCTTCCACCGCACCGGCGACTTCCGCCCGACGCCCAAGTCACGACGCGACGACTTCCTGCTCCGTCTGAAGTCGCGGGGCATCAGCGTCACCCACCGCGTATCCTTCGGCGAGGACATCCAAGCCGCCTGCGGCATGCTGGCCGCCGACAATACCGATCGCGACAAAAAGAAAGACCGCTCCTAGCAGGAGCGGTTTTGCGTTTCTTCGGTCACAGCGCCGACAAGGCGGACTAGATACCGAAAGTCACAAGACAGAACAGACCCTCAAAGCCATTTACCATCAGACCTAGACCGACTACGCCAGACAGCAGGGCAAGGGCAACTATCCATTCCGCGCGAGGATAGCATAGGCAAAAGAGGGTCGGAACCAAAAAGACCATGGAAAGGGCGATCATCTGTCCGGGATTCATCTCGCACCTCCTGCCGAACGTGACAGATTACCCCCAAAACTAACCTGCGTCAACCTGGTACCATGGACAGATAACGAACAAAGACCTAGAACCAGATGACCGACCGAGTGACGCCCGAAATCCGCAGCCGGATCATGTCCCGCATCCGCAGCCGCAACACCAAGCCGGAGCTGTTCGTTTTCCGCGAACTGCACCGCTGCGGCATAAACTTCTGCCGACACTACCGCGCGGCCCACGGCACGCCGGACCTGGCCCAGCCCGGACGAAGGATCGCCATCTTCATCGACGGCAGCTTCTGGCACGGCTACCGCTACCCGAGCTGGCGGCACAAGCTGCCCTCGCAGTTCTGGCGGGACAAGATCGAACGCAACCGCTCCCGCGACCGGCGCAACTTTGCCCGGCTGCGCCGACAGGGCTGGCTGGTCATGCGGGTCTGGGAACATCAGCTGAAGCGCGAGCCTGAAGCCTGCATCAACCGCCTGGTCACAGTCCTCCGTTGCCGACCGCATGCGACGGTCGTGCATCGACGACGGCACACGATTCAACTTTCCAGAAACGACCGGTAGACCTCGACTGCCCGTTTCAGTTCGGTCCGCGAGATAAACTCGTTTTCGCTGTGGGCCTGAGTGATGCTCCCCGGTCCACACAGCAGGCTGTTCTCGAACTGGTCCATTTCGGAAAAGAAGGCCACCTCCCGATGCGGAAAGCCGAAATGCGAATGATCGACCGGCGGACGGTCGAGTTTTATTTCCAGCTGGCAGCCGTCGACAGACGCAACCGCAGCTTCAACCTGCCGACGCAGTTCCGAATGCGAAGTGCGCCAGGAGACGCTGGCCTCGGCCCGGCCGGCGACGATGTTGGCAGCCACGCCGCCGGACAGTCGACCAATATTGAAAGTCGTATCAGGTGGACATTCCTGCGTCAGCCGATGCAGCAGCTCGACCAGCTTGGTCGTGGCCGAATCCGGGTCAGGCAAGCTGGAATGAGCTTCGGTGCCGGTGCAAATGATGTGCGCGGCCAACACGCCCTTTTGGGCTGTAACTACATAAAGCTCGGTCGGCTCACCGACGACCACCAGCTCCGGCTGCCAGCCGCGCCGACCGAACTCGCGCCGCGCCGCTGTTGCGCCATCACAGCCGGTCTCCTCGCCCACGGTCAGCAGCAGAGCGAAATCCTGCCGGCCCTGTTCGGCCACTAGTTCCACGGCGGTGATCATAGCTGCGACCGAACCCTTGTTATCGCAACTCCCCCGCCCGCAGATCCGGTCCGGTTCCACCCGCGCCGTCAGCTGTCCAGGCACAGTGTCGATGTGAGCCAGCAAAACTTTCCGCGGTTCAACAGAACCGGCTCGGACCAACAGGTTAAACCGTTCCCTGTCGACCGGCAGGCGTTCGACCAGAAAACGCCCGGCCAGCCGTGTCTCCAACCAAGTGGCCAAGACGACCTCCTGTCCGGATTCGGACGGCCGTCGCAGCAGTTCCAGCAAAAGTTGTTCGGTCGAAGTTAGTTTCATAAAAACGATGTTTAAAAAGATGGTCGGCCGCTGGATGATTAACCCAACGGCCCGACCTAATCGCAAAGAAAGAACTAGCGGTTCAAGCGGATGATCGTCCGCACCGGCTCGACCAGATGCGGCAGCAGATGAAACTTCCGCGGCGGCAGCTCGCCGCCCCGCTCGACCGTGATCAGCCGATCGATCTCGGCCAACCGTCGCCGTCCGCCCGGACTGCAGGTGACCGCACGACCGAGCGGATCGCCCAGCACGCCGGTCCGCGGCTCGAACGGTCCATCGGTCAGACTGTCGTAGTAGACGATGTCCCAGGCGATTCCGTCGATCTCGGCCAGCAGCCCCAGCCCAGCGAAGCGCAGCCCCAGCCGCTCACAAATGAACTGCGAAGTGGAGTGAGCCTGCGTGCATTCGACCTGCACCCGGTAGCCGCGCTCCCGAGCCAGCTCCAGTGCCAGCCGAGTCAGCTCGGTCACGGCACCCTGCGGAGCCGACGGGAGAGCCAGCCACCGACCCAGTTCCCAATAGTCGCCCTGATTGACCAGGGCAGCATGGGCCACCGGCTGTCCGTCTCGCCACAGCGCCCAGGACAGAAGACTGCCCGACGCCCATCGCTCGGCCACCGTCTCCCGCCAGTAAGCGGCGGTGGTCAGGGGAAAGTACGGGAAGTAGCAGCGCCCGTCGCGTCCGGTCCAGGCCAGCCGAGTCAGCTCGGCCAGTTTCTCGGCCCACCGCTCCTCGTGTCGAATCTCGTCCGTCGTCAGTACCCGATCCATGTCGCCTCCTCGCTTCCACGTCGAAAAAGAACAAAACGCCCGACGTTTCCGCCGGGCGTCAAGCTTCTTGGTTGGTAAGCACATCTAACCTGTCGTCCGACGGAAACTCGGGCGCCAGTAATAGCGGCTGGTTGTGCTGATTCGGTGCTTCAT
>JBDRRB010000010.1:0-8923 GCA_043825985.1 bacterium
CGACAGGACTGGATGCGCTTTATGGCTTGGCGGATGTTCGGCCAGCGGGCGACAGTGGTGCCGATCCATTTCGACACGAATGAGACCCCTGCTGTCCCGGCCCAAGCAGTGGCCCGGCCTGGTAATCAAGGCCCTGGGCTATCACTGTCCGTCATTCAAACGGCAGGTGACTGATCGGTTGCGGCGCCGGCACATGGACCGGGCGGCTCGGAAATAGTCGGTCCGCCATCTTCTCACACGATCTTTTTTAGACGCCCTCGAGGCGTCTTTTTTCTCACCTGTCCCCTTGGTACCAGGTACCTAGGTACCTGATACGGTATGCTTGCGTTTCCGTCAGGTTTGGTATAAGCGTCCTTACATGCCTAGAAGACGACGACAGGACATCGTTCGGGCCGGGCTTTACTACCACCTGATCGCCCGCGGCAACAACAAGAAACAAATCTTCCATGATAAGGAGGACTTCGAATTTTATTGGCAAAAGACGTTAAGGGCGAAACGGGAGACTGGGGTATCCTGTATCATTATGTCTTTATGCCAAATCACGTTCATCTCCTCGTGTCTCCGTCGGCAGAAAACCTAAGTGATTTTATGCATCTAGTGCAGATGCCCTTTGCCAAGAGGTACTGTCATCTCCATTCTTTTGTCGGGCATGTCTGGCAGGGCAGGTTCAAGAGTCTTCTCATAGATTCTGATGCATATCTCTTTGCCTGTGGTAGCTATATTGAAATGAATCCGGTGCGTGCGGCGTTGGTTCAATCTCCGGAGGATTGGATTTATTCCAGTAGTAGGCACTACGTGTATGGAGAGGTCGATGAATTGGTTGATGAAAATCCGTTTTTTGCCTGTTAAGCCGCCAGTATTTTTTCACCTGTCCCCTTGGTACCAGGTACCTAGGTACCTGGTACATTGCCCAACAGGCCGAAATAACGTAAGTTTAGGTAAAATCTTCCGTCTTAAGACTTAAGGCCGAACGAACTATGTGGCCGTTTAAGAAAGACCTTTCGATGGGTGCCGAATTGAATCGGTTCGCCCGACTGGAGGTGCTGTGGAGCGTCGGCGTGTCGCTGCTCTGGGTATTGCTGTTGTGGCGGTTCTGGCAGTACGGGCCGGAGGTGCTCGGCCTGAACGCCGCCGTCTACCTAGTGGCGACGGCCGGTCTGTTCATCTGGTCACTGCACCGACGGGGGATCGCGGCCCGCAACTATCTTTATTGGTTGATTCCGTGGGGACTGACCGCACTGAGTTACGCCATCTACGACAACCAGTTTCTGAGGATGGTCGGGCTGCCGGTGCTCCTGGTCTGGGCGGCGGTCTTCTACAACTACACCGCGGTCTCGGCCGGCCGGTCCCTGTCCTGGACACCGCGGCTGGTGGTGCAGCTGGTTGGGCGGGGAGTCTCGGCCGTGCTGGCTGTCGTGCGGTCGATGCAGATGCACTGGCGAGTGCTGTCCCTGCAGAAGGCGACTAGGCGCGGCTCTCTGGTCCGGCGGGTCGTCTTCGGCGTGCTGGTGACCTTGCTGCTCCTGCTGTTCGTGGTGCTGCCGCTGCTGTCATCGGCCGATCCGGCCTTCGCGGCCAGCGTGGCGTCGATCACCGACTGGTTCTCCGGCCTGCTCGAATCCTCGCCGGTCAGGCGGCTGCTGTTCGCCGCCCTGCTGTCGGTGCTGACCGTGGCCGGACTGCTGGCCTGGAACGCACCGGCCGAAGACTGGAAGGACGAGCCGGAGAGGCCGGTCGACTCGGTGGTGTTCGGGATCGTGCTGGGCGGCCTGCTGGCCGTTTACCTGCTGTTCCTGGGAGTGCAGCTGCAGAAGCTGTGGGTCGGTCAGCTGCCGTTCGAGTTCAAGGATGCGGTCTATCTGGTCAAGAGCGGCTTCTGGCAGCTGCTGTTCCTGTCGGTGCTTAACGTGGCCATCTATGTTGGGGCCTACCGTCGGACCGTGCGCGGTGTGCAGTGGCTGCTATCGGCCTTCACTCTGGCTTCGTTGCTGCTGCTGGCTTCGGCCGGCTGGCGGATGGGGCTTTACGTGCTGCACTACGGCTTCAGCTACGAGAAGTTCTTCGCCAGCTACACCGTTCTCTACTGCACTATCCTGTTCGTCTGGCTGGTGTCGCGACTGTTCGCCGTCGCCCGGGCCGACGTGCTGAAGTTCATGGCCACGCTGTTCATCTGGATGTTCGCCGTGCTGGCCCTGCTGCCGGTCGAGCAGATAATTCTGCGGAGCAACGTGGTGATGGCCCAGCTTGAAGGTTCGCGGATTCGGCTGGTCGAACTGACTATGCTGTCGCCGGACGCAGTGAACACGGTGCGCGAACTCCAGACCAACGGGAAACTGGAGAAGACGCTTTCGGACGACCTGCCCGATTACCGATTCTATGAGCTGGAACAGAGTCCTGAGGAAAAGCTTGAACAGTATCATGAGGAGCAGCGGGAGATGTGGCGGAACTGGATCGACTGGCAGGTTGGCTCCGTGGCCCGCAAGACCTGGTACGAACGTAGCCTGACCGATTGGCTGGTACGGTATTAAAAGTAAAGACGCCCTTCAGGGCGTCTTTACTTTTAGGTCATTTGCCCGCAAAACCCCGGGCGTAAGCCCGGGAGTTCAGTGCGGACTTTCCCTTCGGAGGCTTAAAATAGCCGGAGAAGGGAAAGACGCGCCTGCGCGTTTGGTAAAGATACCCCGGGCCTTGGCCCGGGGAGTGTCATTTCTGCTTTTTGAGCTGTCATTCCCGCGAAGGCGGGAATCCACACAAGGTTGTCATCCCGGCTTTGAGCCGGGATCCAGCAACGGTCGGTCGTGGGTCCCGGATATCCTCGCCCGGCTCGGATTCCGGGATGACATAGAAGTGAGGCGTTTTTGCTTCGGACGGTTGACATTTCGGTCTAGGGATGGCTAACTTTCGGACGGATCTTTTTTTTGGAGGAAACGTGGAAAGTCTGAAGATGACCGGGTCTCAGTTGCTGCTGGCCCTGCAGGCGGTGCTTTATTCTGAAATTAGGTGTCGTTACCCTTCTCTTTCGCCAAGGTTTTCTGAGGAGAAACTACGAGATGTGGCCAGTAGACTGAGTTGGGGGAAACTCAAGTATCATTCGGACATGCAGCTCGTTTTCGACGTCGGTGTGGCCAGGACACTGATTGGAATGCTGCAGCAAAATCAGAGATTGGCTGGTGAGGAACTGGAGGTTTCGGGAATGGTTGATATTTTGACTCAAGCAATCCGCGGTGCTTCCGTCCTCGATGACCATAGTGAATGGCAACTTCGAGTAGATCTGCTGAAGACTTTCTTCGCTGCCGTCGCCTCTGGCGAAATCACTGAGGCCGACCTGGTTTGATCGCGACCTTTTCAAACTCGACTCGCTCAGCATCCCCCCCGTGGGGATGTTTTTCTTTTTTTATGTCATTTTTGTCCTATACAAAAATGTCATCCCGGAATTTGAGCCGAGCGAGGATATCCGGGATCCACGATCTTTTTCCTGGGTCCCAGGTCTTCGTCCGGGACAACAGCTGTTTGAAGGCAGGTCGAGGACGGCATGTCGTGGGGCGTTTTTGCTTTTAACCGTTGACCTGGCGTACACGATAAACTATCCTTCATCTTCCCTTCACCTTCCTTAACTTATAGTGTGGGTGTATGAGAATCCTGATCGTGGAGGACGAACCAAAGCTGAACGATGGCCTGGCGGTCGGGCTGAGGAATCGCGGCTACGCGGTTGATTCGGCGTTCGACGGCGAGGAAGGGGAGAAGGTGGCCCGGATGAACGAGTACGACCTGATCGTCCTGGACATAATGCTTCCGCAGCGCGACGGCCTGGAGGTCTGCCGGTCACTGAGGGCACATGGCCGGCAGATGCCGATCCTGTTTCTGACCGCTCGCGACGCGGTCGAGGATCGGGTCAGCGGACTTGATCTGGGTGGCGACGACTATCTGGTCAAGCCGTTCTCGTTCGACGAGCTGATGGCCCGCATTCGGGCCCTGCTGCGCCGTCCGGTGCAGACAGTCAGTGACGTGCTGGAGCTCGACGAACTGCGGCTCGACACCCGTTCGCAGGCCGTTTCGGTCGGCGGAAAGTCCGTCGACCTGACTCTGCGCGAGTACGGGCTACTCGAGTATCTGCTCCGGAACCAGGGAGCGGTCGTTACCCGCGACGACATCCTGACCCACGTCTGGGACCGCTTCTACGATTCGTTCAGCAACGTGGTCGACGTTCACCTAAAGAATTTGCGCAAGAAACTACCCAAGAGCTATGCCAAGCGCATCGAAACGGTCCGCGGCAAGGGCTATCGACTCGTTTGACCGCCGGTTCAGGCATTCGCGCCTGATGCTGACGCTCATGTACGTGGCCATCCTGGCCGTAATCCTGATGTCGTCGGGCGGAATTACCCGCTCGCTGTTTTCGTATCGGCTGGAGGGGCGGTTCAAGCGCATCGAGACCGCGGTCATAGTCGGCACCGACCGTCCGCTGCCGCCGCCGATGATGGAATACCTGCGGGCCGACCTGCTCGAGGCTACGCTGATCGTGAACGGGTTGCTGCTGATCGTGGCCGGACTGCTCAGCTACTGGTTGGCCGGGTTCACCCTGCGGCCGATTCAGGCCGCCTACAATCGGCAGCGGCAGTTCCTGAGCGACGCCTCGCACGAGCTGCGCACGCCGCTGGCCATACTCCAGACCGGTCTCGAGAACGAGCTGTCGTCGCCGGAGTTCTCCGCATTACGTCCGGCCATCCGCAGCCACCTGGAGGAGACCGAACGGATGGGCCGGCTGGTCTGCGACTTCATGGTGCTGTCCCGCCTCGACGGCCGGGACGACAGCCGCCGGCCGGCGTTTCCGGTGGACCTGCGGGCGGTCGTGGCCGAGACGGTCGGCCGGTTCGGGCCGGTCGCCGAACGGGAAGGCATCGTCCTCCGCATGGATGACGGCGGCAGTGCGGTGCCGGTGGCCGTCACCGACCGGGAACTGCTGCCGCGGGTCATGGCCAACCTGATCGACAACGCCATCAAGTACAACCGTCCGGGCGGCAGCGTCGACGCGTCCGTTCGCGCTGATGGCCGAACGGCCGTGGTCGAAGTTCGGGATACCGGCTGCGGCATTCCGTCCGACGAGCAGGACAAGGTGTTCGGCCGTTTCTATCGGGCCGAGAAGAGTCGCACCCGGCGGACCGGCGGGAGCGGGCTGGGACTGGCCATTGTGCACTCGATCGTCGGGTCTCTGGGCGGCGGCGTGTCGCTCGAGAGCCGGCCGGACAGCGGCACTGCGGTCGTCGTCACGTTGCCTGTCCACAGGTCTTCATGATCGCTTCATGGCCCATGGGTTACGGTGACTATGCGATCGGATAGGCTGATCCGTCAGACGCGCCATGCGTGTGTTGGTGGCAGCCGGGACAGAGGTCGGAACGTCTGGATGGGCCGAAAGTCGGTCTGTCTGGAGGTCTCCGAACCGAAATCCAATACAGGTCGCTAGCGCGCTAAGATTCACCCCTAACCGGAAAATGCCTATGCATGAAATCGGGAAATCGCGTCGCTTTCTGGCGGCCGCCGCCGTCCTGGCGATCCTGGGAATCGGGATTGCCGGTGCCGGATCGGCCCTGGCCTTCGGTGGTCCGGGGCCGGGAGCCGGAATGAACGGGCTGGTGCAGGCCATTGCCGACAGGTTCGGTCTCGATGCGAAAGAGGTGCGGGCCGTCTTCGACGAACATCGTACGGAGATGCACGATCAGATGATGGCCGACCGTGATGAGTGGGAGGCCGACCGTCTGGCCAAGGCGGTCGAGGAGGGACGGATAACCCAGGAGCAAGCTGATGCCATCACGGCCAAGCGGGCCGAACTGCGCGCGGCGGCTGACGACATCAAAGACATGGATTCCGCTGAGCGGAATGACCTCATGCGAGAGCACATGGACGAGATGAAGCAGTGGGCCGAGGACAACGACATCCCGCTGAGCCTGCTGCAGGGCGGTCCCCGCGGCGGTGTGGTCGGGCGCGGTCCGGGCGAGGGTCGCGGTCATATGATGGGCGGTGCCCGTCGGGGCGGCCTCGGCGGCCCGCAGGACAACTAGCGGACAGGCTGCTGTCCAGGGAGGGTCGTGCTTTATGGGGGCACGGCCCTTTTGTTGGCCGGTAGAAGTCTCGGGCTAAGGAGAGGGTGAGGGCGATCCTCACAATCAAATAAAAAAAGAAAGCCGCTGGTTAGGCGGCCGTGAAGTGTCGGTTCGGTGGTTCGTGGTGAAGGCTTAACATCTAAGCTTTTGTTGTTGGCATCATCCGAACCAGACCGCTGTTTGGTTCGAGAAGGTGACTCCCATTGAATGTGCGCCCTCCGTAAAAATGGAATGGACCTCCTCAATGTCTTCGAGGTCAACCAAGGTTCTTTTCTTGAGCCATGTCTTGACCAGCCTATCTGTATCGAGCTGGTCTGATCCGTCATCGATTTCCGGACAGATATTTCGGATCTCTAGAAACCAGCGTGAAAGTGGTAGAGGCGTCATTACCCGACCTTTCGCCCGGTAGACGTTTCCGTGTCTGCAGAGGTCCAATACATGATCAACGGTACGCCGGAGGCTCGTAGGCGTCTCATCGGAAAGGCCGTACATGAAGTTGAGGTAGACCTGAATTCCTTCTTCCGCGAGAAGGCGGACGGCACAGTCGTTCTGTTCGACGGTGGTGTTTTTCCCAAGTTCACGAAGTGAGGCCGTCGAACCACTTTCGATTCCCAAGGAGACTCTCGTGACTCCAAGCATCCGTAGGGCGGCGGCACTGGTTGAGTTTACCTCATCAACCCTCGCGAACACCGTGAAGGTTACGTTTCGATGTCCACGGCAGTTGCCGCCGAACCGGTCCAAGGAACTGGTGAACGAGTCCGACGTTTCAAAGATGTGGATTCTGGTATTGATGTGGCTGACCTGCCGTTGCAGTTCCGCCACGTCAGCGTGGAACTGCTCACCTGTCCTGTGTGTGAGTCTGCTTCCTAGTCTCGATCCGCAGAAAGCGCATCGCGGTTGTTGGATGCAACCGCGTGCGGATTGGTAGAGCAAGAACATGGGAATGTGTTTCGGAGGCTTTCCGTATTCACCGTTTTCGATCATTTTCTTGTAGTTCCCTGCGAAAGATCGAAGGTCCTCTTCAGACCATCCAGACAGGTCCGGTCCCGCAAGCTCCCTTAAGGGTTGTGCTCCTGAGCGGATGATTCCACGTTCCGCCTTTCCGAGCAGAATCGCCTCCAGGGCGGTTTCACCCTCTCCGACAGCAATGTAGTCGATCCATGGTTGGCGCTCGTGGATTTCTTTCGCTCGGACACTGGCCCAGGGACCACCGATGGCGGTCAACGCACCTTTATTCTTTGCTTCACGGAGAATTTGAAGAGATGATGGATATCCGGTCAGTGTTGCCGTCAGACAAACCACGTCGTCGGCATTCACTTCCTTGATGATTTTGTGAGAATGGATCGAGCTGTCCCAGCAGCGACCTTGATCGCATAGACCAAATTTTATTGATTTGGCTGCGGCGTGCAAGGCGTTTAAAGCGACTGGCGGGGCGACTCCATAAAGCGAAATTGGCCACTTACCTGTCATGGTCGGAAACACAAAATGTACCGTTCGCATGGTCTCTCCTTTGCTTGTAAGGTTCATGTTGCTGCCGCTTGCAGCGGCTTTTCTGTATCAGAAATGAGTTTTTAAATCAAGGTTCGTCAATTAAGGCTGCATTCTTAGCTTCATGGTTTTTTCATTAAATCACCTGGTCCCCGTCATGGAGGGACTCCGATCGGTTGAGAGACTCAATCTGGGAATGACGGAAACACCCGACGACGACGGACCGCTTGGTCGCAACTCGCTGTCCGCATGTGAGGGCCTGGGCTCATAGCCCTGTGGTTCGTCCGCACCATATTACTTGCTCAAAAAAGACACCCTCCTGGGTGTCCTTTTTTTTGGCTTCAGTTCGGTCTTGCGTCGGCGGAGTCGACGACGTCAGTCTCGTTTGCTGGGCAGAAACCGCACCGCCAGCCAGGTCGAGACTGGTACGGCCAGCACTAGGCCGATGCTTCCGACGAGAGTTCGGACTATCTCCGTGGCCAGCATCTCGTTGCTGACCGCCTGGCGGAAGCCGAGCGGTGCTAGTCCGTTGACGCTGAACAGGAGTAGCAGCGGCAGTGACGCGCCGGCGTAGGTCAGGAAGAGCGTGTTGACCATCGAACTGAGGTGCGACACGCCGACCGATCTGGCCTGGTTATAGATGGTTCGCAACGAGGCGGAAGGGTTGGCCTGCTTGAGTTCCTTGATCACCGAGATTTGTGAGATCACCACGTCATCGAGTACGCCCAGCGTGCCGATGATGATGCCAACCAGGAGCAGGCCACGCATGTCGATCGTGCCGCTGCCCGAGGTGAGCAGGAACAGCGCGTCTTCCGACTCCAGGCCGGTCAGGTGGGCCAGGCCGATGAAGGCCGAGGACAGCAGACCGGTCGCGGCCAGCACGACCGTCACGGCGGCCACGGCCAGGTGCGATGCCCGGTTCCAGCCCTCGGTGACGTAGACCGCCAGGCCGAGGATCAGCACGCCGCCGATCAGGGCGACCGGCAGCGGACTGTATCCCTGGAGCGTCAGCGGGACGATCAGCTTGAGGATGACGACGAAGGTCATGGCCAGCACGACGAGCGCCCGCAGCCCCTTCAGCCGGCCGATTGCCACGACCAGCGCGGCGAACAGCAGGGCCAGCCAGAGGATCGCCCCGGTCCGTTCGCGATTAATGATGTAGTAAGTCGTCTCGCCGTCCGGTCCGACGTTGCCTTGGGCGAACACCCTGTCGCCGGGGCGGTAGACGCCCGCAGCCAGCTCATCGTATTGGGTGCCGTCGAAAGTGAACTCGAAACCCTCATGCTCGTCATCGAGTCCGCGCAGTCGCAGCACTTGCCCGACCGCCTCGGTGCCGTTCT
>JBDRRB010000011.1:0-6457 GCA_043825985.1 bacterium
TCACTACGGAGTCTCTGTCTGGTGACGAGTAGGCGTTGCGCCTGGACCTGGAGGGGCTGGCGGTGTCGACAGGTTCGGCCTGCGAGGCCGGCCACCTTCGGACTTCGCCGGTGATCGAGTCGATCTGTTCCGGCCGGGCGATGCGCCACGGCGGAGTGCGGGTATCGGTCGGGCGGTTCAGCGTCGAGGACGACATCGACCGGCTGGCGGATGCGGTCAGGCGGTTGCTGGCGGTTAGGTAGCCTAACGAAAGACAAAAGGACCGCTCGGCGGCCCTTTTCGGTTTGCTTCGACCTACTCTTCATTCGTATCCGCAGTGGGCGGAGACGGTAGTGCCGGTTCGAGGAACGCGTTGTGGAGCCGCCCTTCCCGCGGGGCGTCCAGGGCGTTCTTTTGGTCGATCTCGTCGGTCAGCGCCTGGAGTCTTTCTAGGTCGAAGGTTTCGACTCGTACGCCGCTGCTGCCCGAGAGGCTGAAATGTTCGCCCGATATGTCGCGCAACGAATCGAAGATGAATATGCCGGTCATGACTATCGAGGCGATGCACAGCACTACGGCCGCCGCGGCCACCAGTCCGGTCAGCAGCCTCAGGCTGAGGTGCAGTCTCTTCTTTTTTCCGTCAGTCTTATCGGCCATAGTCGCGTCAGTTCGTGTTTTTGTCCGTGCTTCCGCCGCCGTCATCATTCCTGCTGCCCGGCGTTAGGCCGTCGAAGTCGTCGAAGTACGGTGCCGACTGCGACAGCCAGTAGACGTGTCCGGTGACGTAAGTGTCGACCTCGCCGGTCTTGGCCGTAGGCCCGTTCGCCTTCTGGGTGTTCACGTTCAGCGAGTCGAGTATGACGTAGTAGTCGAGATGCTCGACCTCGTTGAGCCAGCCCATGACCTGCGGGAACTGGCCGCGTATCCTGACCATGATCGGGATGCGCCGCTCCCAGCGGTTGATTTCGGTCTGGTTGGCCGTCTCCAGGGAGATGTCCTGCTGCACGCCGGTCAGCGCGGCCGCCCGTTCCATCGACTGGACGAAGTTCAGCTCCTCGTTCTCTATGACGTAGGTTCGGCGGAGGCGTTCGAGCCCTCCGGCGGCGGCGTTGGCGTCGTCGGTGATGCGCTTGACGTAGTTCCGGAGCGAATAGCGCTGTTCGATCAGCGACTGCTGGTCGGCGATGTCGTCGACCTGCTGGCGGATTCCGCGCACCGACGGCAGTATCACGAACCCGACCACCGCCGCGGTAAGCAGCAGCAGCACTGATGTAGTTCCGACGATCCTCTTCTCTATGGTCATGGCTCTGGATTCGGTTCGTACGTCAGGTTGAACTCGAAGCGCAGGTTCTCCCTCTGCAGTATGTTCGACAGCGGGGAACTGACGTCGCGGAAGTACGGATTGGCCTTCAGGCGGCGTTCCATCTCCAGCACGTCGTCTCGGGTCAGGGCCGTGCCGATGATCGACACCGTCAGGTCGGTGTCGACTGTCAGTCCCTCGAACTTGATCCCGTCGGGGGCCGTCTGGCCGATGTTCTCGAGTACCGCCGACCAGTCGATGAACGAGTCCTGTATCTCCTGCGTCCGGCGGACGAAGCCGTTGATGTCCCGGATCTGCTTGGTCGCCGAGTCGTATTCGTCCAGGGCAGCGGACGACTGGTCATGCAGCCCGCGGGACGTCGAAGCCAGCGTCAGGCGCAGCGAAAACAGCAGGCCGGCCAGCGACATGGCGACGAAGGCGATCAGCAGGCCCGACGTCTGGATCGTGGTCAGCGCCAGTACGGTGCGCAGCGCCTGCCGCTTGCCGGGAGAGAGTAGGTTTAGGGCGGTTCTCATGGCGGTCTAGTGCAGTCCTTTCAGTCCGGTCGACGTCTCGTCGGCGGCGCGGACGGCCAGGCCGATGGCCGTGACGTAGGTCAGGGCGGAGTCCGACGGGAACCTCTTCGGTACCGGCCGTCGGACATTGGTCAGCGGATCGGCCCGTTCCACCTTGATCGTCAGCTTTCTCGACAGGACCGAGTCGATCTCGCGGAAGTTCGCCCCGCCGCCGGTCACCAGGAGCCGCTCGATGTCGCTGCCGTGGGGGAATCCGATCTTGTAGAAGCGGAGGGCATTCCTGATCTTGAGCGTCATGTCGTCGATCTGCGGCAGCAGCACGCGCCATATCTTGTCCTCGCAGCGGTTGGCGTCGAGTCCGCATTCGCGTTTCAGCTTTTCCGCGTCGTCCAGGCTGACCTTGAGCTTGCGACTGATTATCTCGGTTATCTCGGCGCCGGATATCGGTATGCTGAGCGACATCTGGATGGTCCCCCGGTCGTAGATGATAAGGCTGGAGCGCGTGGCCCCGATATCCAGCAGTCCGACCGCCGAGGCCGGCTCCTTCTGCAGCGGCAGGATTGCCCGGCTGATGGCCATGGCCTCTATCTCGAAGACGGCCGGAGCCAGTCCGGCCAGGTCGATCATTGCGGTGAAGTCGTCGACCAGCTGCTTGGGTGCGGCGCCGATCAGCACTCTGGTCGGCGTCATGTCCTGCCGGCTGTCGGCGGTTTCTGCCGGAGCGTCACGGTTGTCTTTCGTCCTGGATACGGCTCCTGACCCGTTGGCCGGAAGTCGGTCCGGCTTCATGACCTGCCAGTCGTAGTATATTTCCTCCTTGGGCAGCGGGATGTTTTCCTCGATCTCCTTGAGGACAGCCGACACTACCTGATCGTCGGTCTCGTTCGGCTTCGTCTCGATGACCTTAATGAAGGTCTTGGTCTCCGGCAGGCAGGCGACCACGGTCCGGCCGCTGACATGTCCGACCGACGACTTGACCAGCTTGTTGACCAGCTCGGCGGCCTTGGCACGGTCAACGATGTTGCCGTTGTCCATGACGCCTTCCGGAACGTCGACGATTCCCCAGGCCTTCAGCCGGTACTGGCCTCCGGACCGGCGCGGACGACCAAGCTGGACCAGCTTGTAGGAGCGGTCGCCGATGTCCAGACCGAAGGCATTGGATAGAGGATTGAGCATCGTGAAAAAATGTCTGTCGCTTCAGTTTCGATTATAGCTCGGATTGACGTGTCGAGTCATCGGGTGATTGCCTTTTTTACTTCACCTGCCTCCAGGATCCGGAGATCATGCGCCAGATTCCGCCCGGACTGTTCGAGAATTTGGTGTCGGCCAGCTCGCTCTCGACGTAGTTCACGGTCGCCCGTTGGCTGACGTGCAGCCGGTAGGCGGCCAGGGACTTGGCGCCGGCTCGGTTCTGGAGCCGGAGCGCACCTTGGGTGGCGAAGAATATGGCTCCGTCCGAGTTGTTGGCCACGGAAAGCGCCGGCGAGTCGACGTCTACCGAAGTGTTGGTGCTGACGAACAGCAGGTGGCTGTTCGGGTTGCCGGAGCCGTGGATGACGGTGTTGTTGGTTACGTCGATCTTGCCGTGTTCGTCCTGATTCGATGGGTCGTCGGCCAGTATGACCGTGCTGTACTCGCCGAAGCCGGGACTCAGGGCGAAGGACGAGACGTTTCCGGTGATTATGTTTCCCGTGACCCAGACCGGACCGGTGATCGTCAGGTCGACGCCGTTGTCGATGTCGAGGTCGCCGACGACCTTTATCGGTCCCAGTTCGGAGTTGTCCGGCGGGGAGTAGGGTCCGGCGACCATGCCGCCGGACTCGGCCGAATCGCGCCAGAATTCCAGGTCGATCTCCGGCAGCGGTACCGGCTCCGGCCGGACGCTGCCGGCAAATTTGGTGCCGTCGACGTCAGAGCCGGCTATGTCGGCCGGATCGAACCGGTAGTAGGCATCGCCCTCGACGTCGGAGTTCAGGATTCGGTCGGCGTGGGCGTGGTAGTTGACCGTGCAGGCGTCTATCTTTCCTCCGTCCGACGACACGTAGACGTCGCCGTCCACCTCGGCTTGGGTCGACTGGCAGGTGACATTTCCGCCGGAATACAGCGTCCCCTCTATTTCCGAGTTGTTCTCCAGATGCGCTCCGCCTCCGCCGGACTGCAGGGCATAGCCGAACGAGACGCTGTCCTGGGGCGGGATCGTGGTCAGGTCGACCCGGACGGTTCGGATCAGGCCGGATGGCGCAGTGCCGACCGAAGTCACGGTCCGCTGGCTTCCGGCGCCGACGATGGCGGTGGTGAAGCTGCCGGTGCCGATGTCGATGTCCGTCTCGCCGGTGTAGGCCAGGCCGAAGAATCCGCCGCAGCTGTCGCCGGCCAGGGCGTTCAGGCAGAAGATCGCCTTGTCGATTCCGGCCTCGGCCGCCTGGATCGCCGCCGACTCGTCGCGGAAGATTATCTCCGACTTCTTGGTGTAGACGGTGTAGGAGAGCAGCGAGACTCCGGCCGTCAGGATGAAGGCCAAGATCACCGCCGTCAGAATAGTGACGAAGCCGCGGCCATCGCCTGCGGTCGGACCGATTCGGTCGTTTTTCGGTTTGTCCATATCGTCTTGGTCTCTAGCGGTTGCGGATAAAAATCGAGGTCCACGATTCGGATATGACGGTCGTGTCACGGGCGGTCTTGGCGTTTCGCAGGAAGACCGACACCCGTGACGCTTCGGCCACGTTCGGGCTGTCGTAGCGGAAGATCAGCCAGTCGTTGTCCGAGGTCAGCAGCTTCTGTCCTGATGGACGGTAGCTGCCGGCGTTCGGTTCGGTGTCGACGTAGATCCTCGAGTCGTCACCGTCGTCACGGTAGACGGCCAGATAGTCGTACTCTCCCTCGATGACGTTGCCGTCGGTGTTGACGGACGGAAGCTTCAGGACCAGCTCGGACGCCGACGACGAGTATTCCGTTCCGTTCACGGTGGCCGTGGCCAGCACCTCATCTGCTCCGCGGGCCGCCTCCGATATGAGTCGGGTGGCCATGATGGCCTGGGCGTCGTTTTCGGCCCGGGTGGACTGCTTGCGGTAGGCACTGTAGCTGACCATGAAGACCTGGATCACCAGGGTCAGCAGCAGGGTCACCACGCCCAACACGGCGACGCTCTCCATCAGGGTAAAGCCACGCTCCTCGCTGTCTTCCGCCATGTTTTTTCGGCAGCCGTCGGTTTTCATATCAGCGGACGATGACCGATGAGCCGGAGACCGATCGGTTCGTTCCGGCATCGTTCCAGGAGACGGTGACGATGGCCTGCTTCATTTTTGGCTCGTTCAGGTAGTCGCTGATGGTCAGAGTCGCGTTTCCGTTCGGCAGGTCGAACGGGGAGAGACGTCGCCATTCGTCCGGCAGTGCACCGACCTGGTCAGCCTCGAAGCTCCAGCTGTCGTTGGCGTAGGCATCGCTGGCTGCGACATCGTCGAAGTCGGTCCTTCCGCCGGAAAGCGACAGCAGTCCCAGGTCGCCGGACACGAATCTTGATCCGGTCTTCGTGGCCATGATCAGGCCGTTCTTCTTGACCGTCAGCTGGTCGCCGACAGCGTCTACCTCCAGCGTGTACCAGGTATCCTTGTTGTAGGCTCCACCTTGCGACCAGAGGGTGGTGATCTCTCCCCGATAGACCTCGTCGAGCGCCAGTCCGGCCGAATTGAACCGGAGACGGTAGTGGTTTTCGGCGTCGCGGTACCGGAAGACCAGGCCGGCGCCCCAACCTACGGGCGACTCGCCGCGCGCCATCACTCGGGCCGAGAAGATGAAGTCCTGACGGTAGTTGCCGGGCAGGACGACCAGTCCAGTCTCTCCGTTCAGGTCGGAGGTAGCGGCGGCAAGGCGAAGTAGCCGGTTGCCGGCCGATTCCTCGACGGACCATAGGCCGCGCGTGAAGGACAGTCCCAGCAGGTTTCCGCTCTCGCGGTTCAGCAGGTCATCATGGCTGACCGTGCGCAGCGTGTCGAGTTCCTCCTGGACGAAACCGGCCGCCTGCAGCTCATGCTTGGTTCGTGACAGATAGAAGACGCCGGTCAGCAGGGCGGTGTAGACCGACAGCATGATGACCGTCAGGCCGATGGCCACCAAGGCCTCGAGCAGCGTGAATCCGCCGGAGCGGCGGTCGCAGTGCGGACCATTTTTTGTCTTCCGGCGTGTCATGTCACGATTCGGCGATGGCCTGGGTAAGCGTGTACATCGGGGTGATAACTGCCAGCGCTATTCCGCCGACCATGAAGGCCAGGATGAGTATCAGTACTGGCTCGATGATCGACGACATGGAGTCGAGGACGTTGTCGACCTGAGCCTCGTAGAAGTCGGCGATGTCGGCCAGCAGGTCATCGACGTTGCCGGAGCGTTCGCCGACCATGACCATCTGGACGACCAGCGGCGGAAAAATTCTCTGGTGTATGCCGAGTCCCTCGGCGATGGTCGCGCCCTTCTTCACCCGTTCCGCGGCATCGAGTATGGCGTCGCGGAAAAAGACGTTTCCGACGACCTTGGAGGTGATGTCGAACGCCTGCACGACCGGAATGTCGGTCCGCAGCAGTCCGGAGATGGTCCGCGAGAACCTGGCCAGGTTGACCTTGCGCGTGATCGGGCCGAGTATCGGCAGGTG
>JBDRRB010000012.1:0-10555 GCA_043825985.1 bacterium
AACCGCCCGGTCACGGCCAGGAGGGTGCTGACGAACGTCCTGGTGATGGTGTCGAGCTGCTTGGTCGGCAACGAAAATACCGGCCTAAGACGAAATCCGCGATGCCGATTGACGACCGGACCGCGAACGAAGACCGTCACGTCATGACCTCTCTCCGCCATGAATGCGGCCAGCTCATCGACGTGGCGCTCGATGCCGCCGGAGCCCTGACGCACCGGAACGAACCGCGCGCCGATCATGGCGATGCGCAATCGCCTACCGTTATTTTTTCCTGCCATACCAGATCATTTTAGCACGTATCCGCACCCCCAGACTAAATCCGAACAAAAAACGTCGACTGACTTCGGTCGGCATGGAGTCAGTCATGTCAGGATCATCCCGCCCGGGACGGGCGCGAAAAAGATTGACTTGTCATGGACTGATCTGACCACACCGTAACAAAACAGGCGGAGACGACCAGCGACGACGACTCCTTTCGGACAACAAAAGCCCCCGCAGCACAGTGCTTCGGGGGCACCCCCATAGCTCGACTGAAGTCGAGCGACGGGGGGTGGGTCGGCCGGGGCTCCCCCTCGCTCCGCTTCGGGGTCCGGGGCGGCTGCGCACCGGACGCTCGCCAGCTCGTGTCCTCTCGCCGCCCTTCTCGCCCCGACCAACTTTCAGCAAAGAAAAGGCCGGCCCTTCTGGGCCGGTCTGTTCATGTCGTGGTGGGTCGGCCGGGGCTCGAACCCGGGACCTTCGGCTTAAAAGGCCGCTGCTCTACCAGCTGAGCTACCGACCCGCATTCAACCTTACGGGCAGCCCTAGGTTAACAGAAAGGTCCAAACCTTGAAAGACCCATGGGCCGTAAACGAAAGACAGCAAAAAGAAAACCGCCGTTTGGGGCGGTCAGCGAAAAAAATCGAACCGATATGTCGTCAAATGGTACTGCCGACAGACGACAAGCAGGTTCGAGGACCGAGCCTGGCACTGTCAATCCTCGACAGCCTGGTCACGATGGTCTGCGGCGTCGGCTGGGGCGCTCCGACGATCGGCCTCCCCTGCCAGTCAGCCAGTCCGACCTGAAAGGCCAGGCGGCTGGACTGCACCAAGGTCAGTTCGACCTTTCTGTCGGTGCCCACCTTCACCGACAGCCAGACGCCGTGATGGGGCATGTGCCCGCCGTTGTCGGCGACAAAGCCGTGAATGGCCTGCCAGGCCTCGGCCAACGTCGAGACCGTACGCGGGTCCGCGTGCGGCAGCCGGACCTCGAACTGCAGCTCGATCTCCATCGTTCACCTCCCTGATCGCAACTACCGAAGATCGACTCTACTACATCCGGACAAAAATGAAAAGACGCCCACCTGGACGCCTTCAATCGACTACCCTGAACGCGCAGCCCGGCTACATCTCCGGCACGGCCTGCGCGTACTGCTCGAACCTCGACTGCAGCGACTCGACCAGGTACTGCCAGTCGTCGTCGTCGCTGATCTCCATCGTGTCGCGCTTCTCCTCCAGCACTTCCTCTACCAGGTCATGCCATTCCTCGCGGGAATACGCGCCGTCGCTCTCGGCCCGGTCCTTTATCTCCTCGTAGAGGTCCTCGATGCTGAAAGTGAGATTGTCCATAGGTGAGAAAAGTTTAGGGTTGGATCGTCGGGGGACAGGATATCACAGGGTCAGGCAGCGCGTAACCCTATTGCCCACAGCCTCAGCGCAGCCCATGCCGCTGGGCCGCGGACAGCACCAGATCGGCCACTCGCGAGGCGGCCTGCGGACCGTTCAGACTCCGCATCGAGTCGGACATCCGTTCCAGGCGGTCGCCGTCCGAAAGCAGCGAGCCGACCAGCCTGGCCAGTTCCTCCGGACGTCCGTCCTGACCGAACGTCACGGCCGCGCCTGATTCCTCGAACAGCCGGGCGTTGTCCAGCTGGTGCGAACCGGGCATCGGAACGATCACCGCCGGCAGTCCGATCACGGCCAGTTCGGTCAGCGTTCCCATGCCGGCCCGGGTCACCGCCAGGTCGGCCGCGGATAGGGCCAGCGTGTAGCCGCGGTCGAGAAAGTCGAACTGCCGATAATCGCCTCCCCAGTCCGGTGGGTCGATTTCCTTGTCCGGCCCGGTCAGGTGCACGACTTGCAGCGACGGATCCAGGTCTGGCAACGCGCTGACCATCAACCGGTTCAGTCCGACGGCGCCGGTCCCGCCGCCGAGCACGACCAGCACGGGACGGCCCGCGTCCAGTCCGAAGAACCGATACGCCTCCGACCGGTCGGCGGCAAGCATCTCGACACGGACCGGCGTGCCGGTCAGCACGGAATCGTGCCGATCGAAATCCTGCTTGGACTTGGCGAAAGAGACCGATACGGAACGGGCGAACGGCACCGACAGACGGTTGGCCAGGCCCGGCCGCCAGTCGAGCTGATGCACGTGCACCGGAATCCGCAGCAGCCAGGCGGCCCAGGTCAGGGGTACGGCCACGAACCCGCCGGCATGAACCACCACGTCCGGCCGCCAGGACCTGAGGACGGACAGCGAGTCCGCCAGGCCGTGCAGCACGGCGAAAGGCAGGAAAAAATTGCGCCAGGTCAGGAACCGACGCAGCCGTCCGGCAGCGATCGGCCGAAAATCAAAACCCAGCCGCTCCACCAGCCGCCGCTCCGGACCGCCCTTGGTTCCGATCCAGAGCAGCGACACCCCCGGATCACGCCGACGAATCTCCTCGGCTACGGCCAGCAGCGGGGCGACCGACCCCAAGGTGCCGCCGCCGGAAAGCATGACTCTCATATTCTCGTCCTGACGTTATTGACGGACCGGACGGATCCGCCGACCTGGCGCGACGCGTTGGCCACCACTCCCATCGCCGCCAGAAGCACCATGAGCGCCGTTCCGCCGTAGCTGACGAAAGGCAGCGGCAGCCCGGTCATTGGAAACAGCCCGATCATCGAACCGACATTGAGTATCACCTGGGCGAAGACCCAGCAGGCGATGCCGCCCACGAGCAGCCGCCCGAACCGGTCCGGCATGGCCTTGGCCAGCGACATCAGCCGCAGCAGAAAGGCCGCCATCAGGCCGAGCACCACCAGCATGACCACGTACCCGAGCTCCTCGGACATCACGGCGAAGATGGAATCGCCGATCACTTCCGGCAGGTACATGTACTTCTGCCGCGAATGTCCGAGCCCGAGTCCGAACAGTCCGCCTGAACCGATGGCCAAAAAGGCCTGGTTGATGTGGTAGCCGATGCCCTGCGGATCAAGTTCCGGATGAAGGAACGCCATCAGGCGGTTGGCCCGGTACGGCTTGAGCTTGACCAGCAGCCACAGCGCCAGCAGTCCGACGCCGGACAGGCCGGCCAGATGCGACCACGGAGCCCCGGCCAGCAGGAACGTCAGGCCGGAAAGTGCGGCGATGGCGATCAGACTGCCCAGGTCCGGTTGCAGCACGATCAGCGCCGAGACCGGCAGGAGCGCGAACAGAAACGGAAGCAGGCCACGATGCACGTCGTGCATCTCGTCCGGCATGACGTCGGCGAAGGCGTCGGCCAAGTAAAGCAGTATGGTCAGCTTGACCAGCTCGGCCGGCTGAAACGAAAACCCGCCCAGGTTGATCCAGCTGTGCGACGTGCCCCAGTCCGCGCCCACCCCCGGCACGAAGACCAGAAGCAGGAGCAGGACGGAGACGTAGAAGGCCGGCCTGGCCAGACGGCGCAGGGCGCGATAGTCGACGTGCGACAGCAGAAAGAACATGACGATCCCCGGCAGCAGCCCGAAGAACAGCTGGTGACGGACGTACCAGTACGGATCGCCGAACTTCTGGAAGGAAATCGGTCCGGAAGCCGAAACCAGCATGACCAGCCCCAGCAGGAGGAGCAGGCCCAGCAGGACGAGGAACTTTCGGTCGATGCGGTTCTCGGTCATGGAGCAGTCGGTTCGCGCCGGTCCGGTCAGCTGCGGCGGACCTTTCTTTTTCTGACGTCCCGTCGCTTCCCGTTCGGGACTGCGCCGGGCCTTATGAGCAGTGGCAGCGCTTCGGTCACGTCACGGACGAAGACGAATTCCATCTGGTCCCTGACTTCGGACGGAACCTCGGCCAGGTCGCGCCGGTTGCCTGCCGGCATGACCACCCGCCGCAGCCCGGCCCGATGCGCGGCCAGGCACTTTTCCTTCACTCCGCCGATCTCCAGCACGCGACCGCGCAGCGTGATCTCGCCCGTCACGCCGACCCGACAGTCGACGCGGTTGCCTCCCAGGAGGGACACCAGCGCCACGGCCATGGCCACGCCGGCCGACGGACCGTCCTTGGGCGTGGCACCGGCTGGAACGTGGATGTGCACGTCATGGCTGCGGTGGAACGAGCTGTCCAGACCCAAACGCTCGGCGGCGGACCGGACGAACGAGAAGGCCGCTCGGGCGGACTCCTGCATGACGTCGCCCAGCTGTCCGGTCAAAATCAGCCGACCACGGCCGGGCATGAGCGTCGCCTCGATCTGCAGGATTTCCCCGCCGGCCTCGGTCCAAGCCAGACCGTTGACCACTCCGACGGCATCGCCCTCCGACGCCTCGGTATGCGAATACCGACGCGGACCAAGAAGCCGCTCCAGGTCGTCCGACCTGACCGGCTGCGGAACGGACTGGCCTTCCAGGGTGGCCTTGGCCAGCTTGCGGCAGACCGCGCCGATCTCCCGTTCCAGTCCCCGCACGCCGGCCTCGCGCGTGTACGAGCGGACCAACGTCCGCAGCGCGTCGTCGGACAGCCGTGCGGCACGCCCGGGCAGGCCGCTGGCCTTGACCGACCGCGGCATCAGGTACCCCTTGGCGATCTGCAGCTTCTCCCTCTCGGTATATCCGGGGAACTCGACCACCTCCAGCCGGTCGTAGAGCGCCGGCGGAATCGTGTCGAGCATGTTGGCGGTTGTTATGAACATCACTTCGGACAGGTCGAACGGCACCTCCAGGTAATGGTCCGAGAACTCGGAGTTCTGTTCCGGGTCGAGTACCTCAAGGAGCGCCGCCGACGGGTCACCGCGAAAATCCGCGCCGAGCTTGTCGATCTCGTCGAGCATGAACACCGGATTGCGGCTGCCGACCGTGGCCAGCCCTTGCAGTATGCGTCCCGGCAACGCGCCGACGTAGGTCCGCCGATGGCCGCGTATCTCCGCCTCATCGCGCACCCCTCCGAGGCTCAGCCGGTGGAAACGCCGCCCCATCGCCCCGGCGATCGAGCGTCCGATGGACGTCTTGCCGGTACCGGGCGGACCGACGAAGCACAGCAGGGTGCCGCCGCGACGGCCGGAAAGCTGCTGCACGGCCAGATACTCGAGCACCCTCTCCTTGACCTTCTCCAGGCCGTGATGGTCGCGGTCCAGTCGTTCGCGCGAGCGCACGATGTCTATGTCGCACTCGTCGCGGACCGACCACGGCAGGTCACACAGCCATTCCAGGTAGGATCGGACGTAGGAAGTCTCGGGACTGAACGACGGCATGGCCTGCAGCCGACGGTATTCCTTGAGCCCCCTCTCCCGCACGGCATCGGGCAGTCCGGCGGACATCAGCCGCTCCTCCAGCCCCTCGTCGTCGGTCCGTCCGCCCAAACCCTCGAGTTCCTTCTCGATGGACTTGAGCTGCTCGCGCAGGAAGACCTCGCGCTGCATCTTGTCCAGCTCCTTGCCGGTGTCGGCCTGTATCTTGGAGGCCATCTGGAGAATCTTGACCTGCCGGGCCAGTGCCTGCGAGACCAGCTCCAGCTTCTCCTCGACCGACGCCGACTCGAGTATCGCCTGCTTCTCGTCGACCGAGAACTCGACATTGGACGCTATCAGGTCGCCCAGCAGCCACGGATCGCTCATGTTCAGTATCACCAGCAGCACGTCGAACGAGACGCTCGCCCCCATGCCGACGACACGGCGAAAGTGGTTCAGAACGCTGTAGGTCAGCGCCTCAACCCGTTCCGTCCTGGCACCGTCCGGATCGGGAATCACGGACACCGACGCGGACAGGCCATGGCTGCCGACGGAAACCGACTCCAGCCTGACCCGCGATTCGCCCTCGACCAGGACCCTGACCGTACCGTCGTCCTGCTTGATCAGCTCCCGCACCTTGGCCAAAGTCCCGACAGCACGGATCTCCTCGGGCGACGGATCCTCGGCACCGGAATTCCGCTGAGCGGCCAGGACCACCGTCCGTCCGTGGCGCATGGCCTCATTGAGGGCCTGAACCGACCGTTCGCGCTTGACCACGATCGGCATCGCCACCCGCGGAAAGATGACCGTGTCGCGCAGCGGGATGAACGGCAACACCCTGCCCTCCAGAACAGCCGGCCCGACCGTCGACAGCTTCTTTTTTGTCCTATCAGCCATAGACGCTAAGAGAAAAATCCAAAGTCGACAGCCGCCAGCAGCAGGCCGACGACGGACGTCACGCCGGCCACGATCCAGAACCTCATGACGATCTTCGGCTCCGACCAGCCGATCGCCTCCAGGTGATGATGGATCGGCGAGGAGCGGAATATCTTCCGTCCGCGCAGGCGCTTCGACAGCAGCTGCAGGATCACCGACATCGACTCGACGACAAACACGAACCCGATCACCGGCAGCAGCAGCGCCGTGTTGGTCAGCATGGCAACCACTCCCAAGGTGACGCCCAAGGACATCGCCCCGGTGTCGCCCATGAAGAACCGGGCCGGATTGATGTTGAACCACAGGAACGCCGACAGCGCGCCGACTATCGCCCCGCACAGCGCCGCCAAGTCCATCCGTCCCTGCAGGAAGGCGATGGCCCCATAGGAGGCGAAGCTCGACAGCAGTACCCCTCCGGCCAGCCCGTCGAGCCCGTCGGTCTCGTTGACCGAAAACGACGTGGCAACGATCACCAGGACGAACGCCGGAATGTACCACCAGCCGATGTTGAAGTTTCCGACGAACGGAACGCGCAGCAGGTCCCAGTCGAGCTTGAAGTAGAACCACAGCGCCGCGACCGTGGCGATGACCGCATAGACCAGGAGACGGTGGCGCATCTTCAGCCCGCCGCCGTGCGGACCGATGCCCCGGACGTTGAAGTAGTCGTCGACCAGTCCGACCAGGGCAGACGCCACCAGCACGCCCAGCGGCAGGAGCGTCTGGGAACGCGACAGGAAATTAAAGCCGGAGAAAAACGGCCCGCCGATCCACCTGTCACCCAGAAAAAAGAACAGCGCCAGCGCCAGGACCGTCACCCAGATCAGCAGCCCGCCCATGGTCGGCGTTCCGGCCTTGGCCTGATGCAGCCGGGAGAACACCGGAGCCGAAGCCTCATCACGGATCTTCTTGCCCAGCCTGTGCCGGTACAGGAAGTTGGCCAGAAACGGGGTCCACGAAACCGCCACCAAAAAGGAGACGGCGGTCAGAAAAAAAATCTTGATTATGCCAAACAGTCCCATCTTGCCTTCTTATATATATGAGCCGGCACTGTGGCGTCCGCGGATCAGCCGTTGAGCAGGACGGCCATCACTCCGCCGACGGCAAAAACCACCTCCAGGAAAACGGTGGTCCACATGATGACCAGCCCGAACAGCCGATGGCTGCGGGCCAGCAGGCCGGACAGTACCCCATTTATGAGGAAAGCGGCAAGTCCGAAGACCGGGAAGACGAACAGGTTCCACCATGGTCCGATCCAGTCCACCCCGAGGGCCGCCGTATAGTGCAGACGCAGGAAGTCCAGCGTGCCCAATCGGCTGGAGACGAACCAGAGCAGGAACGCCCACTGCGAAAGCAAGACCAGCAGCGAAAGCACCGCGGCCAGCTCTGCCCATCCGCTGTACAGCCCGAACAGGCGCTCCAGGTAACGCTCTCCGTAGTCCCGCGATCTTCTTCTGGCCATGGTCGGAAGTGACTGACTCTTACCTGAGGATGGTAGCATCGGCCACAGTCGCATTCAAGCGAGACCGACGACTGAACGTCCGACGCCGACAGGCCCGGCATGACGCGCCGAAAATGGCCAGCGGTGCACGGCGTGTGCTAAAATTGCGACTGATATGCTGTCCAACGAACTGCTGAAAAAAATCCTGCGCGAGACCAAGACCTTCGACGCCAAGGGCATCAAGGAACTGGATAAGGAACTGAAGGAGACCGATCCGGAAATGCCGCTCGAGACGTTCCTGCTCAAGGAGAAGAAGATGCCCGAGGAGATGCTGTACCGCATCGCCGCGCAGTTCTACAAGCTGCCCTTCGTCAGCCTCCGCGAGCGCCCGATCAGGCGCGACGTGCTGTTCATGATACCGGAACCGATCGCCGTCTCGCACCGGCTGGTGGCCTTCGATCAGACCGACGGCGAGCTGCAGGTGGCTACGCTCGAGCCGACCGACCTCCAGACCTTCGAGTTCATCAAGCGCAAGACCAACCTCCGGCTGGTGATCCACTACACCAACCCGTCGTCCTTCGACCAGGCCATGAAGCAGTACCGGCAGTCGCTGTCGGCCGAGCTGGGCGCACTGACGTCGGTCCCCGCCAACGACGACGGCGACGCCGCACCGGGAGAGGAGCAGGAGCTGTCGAAGCTGGCCGAGGACATACCGATCGTCCGGGTGGTCGACTCCATCCTGGAGCACGCCATACTCGAGGGGGCCTCCGACATCCACATCGAGCCGACCGAAAAGGACGTGGTGGTCCGGTTCCGCGTCGACGGCGTCCTGCGTCCGGTCATGACCTTCCCGAAGCTGATCGCCCCGGGCATCGTGGCCCGCATAAAGATCCTGTCCAACCTCAAGCTCGACGAGCACCGGCTGCCGCAGGACGGTCGCTTCAAGATCGAGAACCAGAACTACCGCTTCTCGATGCGCGTCTCCATACTGCCGGTCCAGGACGGGGAGAAGATCGTCATGCGCCTGCTGTCGGAGACCGCCGCTGCGCTTACCCTGGACCAGCTGGGCTTCCGTCCGGAGACGCAGGAGATAATGATGCGCAACATCAGGAAGCCGCACGGCATCGTCCTGGTGACCGGACCGACCGGCTCCGGAAAGTCGACCACGCTGTATTCGATCCTCGGCATCCTGAACACTCCCCAGGTCAACATCTCGACCATCGAGGACCCGATCGAGTACCGGATGGAGGGCGTCAACCAGAGCCAGGTCAACCCGAAGATCGGATTCACCTTCGCCGGCGGCCTGCGCGCGCTGCTGCGCCAGGACCCGAACGTGATCATGGTCGGCGAAATCCGCGACGAGGAGACGGCCGGCATCGCCGTGCAGGCGGCCATGACCGGACACCTGGTGCTCGGCACGCTGCACACCAACGACGCCGCGACCTCCCTGCCCCGCCTGGCCGACATGAAGGTTCCGCTGTTCCTGATCGCCTACACCGCCAACATGATCGTCGGCCAGCGCCTGGTGCGCAAGGTCTGCCAGAACTGCCTCCGCTCGTATCGCCTGCCCAAGCACGCCATCGACGAGCTGCGCAAGGAGATGGACATCGACGCCATCTGGAAGACGCTGCGCGACCATGGCTTCGTCGAGAAGAACCAAAAGATAGAGGACGTGAACTTCTGGCGCGGGTCCGGCTGCAACCAGTGCGACAACGCCGGCTACAAGGGGCGCATGGGCATCTACGAGGTGCTGGAGGTGTCCCCGGCCATCAGCAGCATGATCAACGAGAACGCCGATGCCGACCGCATCAAGAAGCAGGCCGTCGCCGAGGGCATGATCACCATGCTCGAGGAGGGATTCATGAAGGCCATCAAGGGAGTGACCACGATCGAGGAAGTGCTTCGCGTGACCAAGGACTGATTCCCGTATCCCGGCCGAGCCTCAGGCCGCAGAGACAACATGAACGTCCTGAGCAAGATAAACTTCTGGCTGATAAAGAACACCTCCGTGCCGCTGGCGCAGAAGGTTTTTTTTACCGAGAACCTGAAGGTCATGATCCATGCCGGCCTGTCGATGACCGAGGCGCTCAACACGCTGACCCTGCAGGCCGAGTCCAAGGCCTTCCGCCGCGTAATCGAGGAGGTGAAGTCCGACGTCGAGGCCGGCCGGTCGCTGTCGGTCGGACTGGCGAGGTTCCCCAAGTCGTTCCCGGACATCTACTGCAGCATGGTCCAGGTCGGCGAGATGTCCGGAACGCTCGAGGAGGTCCTGGGCGAGCTGACGCAGCAGATGAAGAAGGACCACAAGCTCCGCTCCAAGGTAAAGGGGGCCATGACCTACCCGATCGTCATCCTGGTCGCGGTAATCGGCATCACGATCGGCCTGCTGGTCTTTGTCCTGCCCAAGATGCTCGGCATCTTCAAGGAGTTCGGCGAGACGGTCCAGCTGCCGCTGGCCACGAGGATACTAATGGCGGTCAGCGACTTCGTGCAGAACAACGGGCTGCTGACCGCGGCCGGAGCGGCGACCGCCGTCGCGCTGATCACGCTGTCGACCCGCACCCGAACCGGCCGGTCGTTCTACCACTGGACGTTCCTCCACCTGCCGATACTCGGCCCGATCACGCGCAAGGTCAACCTGGCCAGGTTCTCGCGGACCATCTCCGGACTGCTGCGGACCGACATTCCGGTCGTGCAGGCGTTCGACATCACCTCCAAGGTCGTCGGAAACGTCTTTTTC
>JBDRRB010000013.1:0-3591 GCA_043825985.1 bacterium
TGAAACTGGCATACACGCTAGCTTCAGGAGCTCGTGGGTTCGAGGAAGCGGAGCCGTGAGCCGGCGCAGCGGCGCAGCGACGAGAAGGGAGCCAAAAGGCTCCCGGGCTCAGAAAGTTTCGACTTTTTGACCGAGGCGCAGCCGAGAAATACCGCTGGTCAGGCCAAACCCGACCGCAGAAAGAAAAAAGGACGACGGAAACAAAGCACATGCCGCGGTGGTGAAACTGGCATACACGCTAGCTTCAGGAGCTAGTGGGGGCAACCCCGTGCGGGTTCAAATCCCGCCCGCGGCACCAACCCTGACAGGTTCATGAGATGGACCTTTCGGGAGTGGTAAACCGAAAAGCAAGGAAAGGGATCTGAACGGACGGGAGAGAGGCGGGGGCCGGAACGTTCAATCCGGCCGACAGCCGAACGACGGACAGTCCAAACTGGTGCAGGACTGGACGCCGTCCCGGACGACGAATTTCGCCATTCGGACGAACGAGGAGACGATCCCGCCCGCGGCACCAGCCCTGGATGATCCATTTCCGATGGATCGGCCGGGATTGGTCGATGGAAAAACGTTCCGGATCCGTTCCCGTGATTCAGCGGGTGCCGGACGGGATGCAGTGTGCACGGCTGGACTTAACGACGACGCGAGGCGTACTGAAAAGGTACGGCGAGCTAGGAGTTAAGGAAGACGTGTGCAATGCGCCCGGCCCGGGGTCCGCAATTAAAATCTTTCGGAACAGTTGAATAGCGGATCGAATTGCGGTCCACTGCTCAATTCTGCCGAGAGGCGATCGGCCGACGCACTGACGTCAGGCCATCAGGCGGCATCTCCGCCAGCCAAACTAGCTTAATCAAGTCTTTCGTTTAGAGCAGACTGCGGCTCGGGATTTTGTTCCCCCGCGGCTCTGCCTGCAGCAGAACAAAAAAGAGAAAACTATGACTAACAAAGAGAGCGGCGCCGCGCCGTCCAGGGTCCAGGACCGGGGACCGCGCCGCGCCAACAACGACCGCCGGAGACGGCGACCGTCAATCCAGGGCGGACGGCACCAGGCACCGGCCGCGACCGCCGCGCCGCAGCCCAAGAAGCCGGGCATCGGGCCGCTGAACCGGGAGAGGGCCGTGCGCCTGCACAAGGCACCGGCCGGCACGCCCAAGCTGCGCGTCTACACCCTGGGCGGACTGGAGGAGATCGGCCGCAACTGCACGGTCTTCGAGTGCGGCGACGACATCGTGATCGTCGACATCGGCCTGATGTTCCCCGAGGAGGGCATGCCGGGCATCGACTACATCATCCCGAACATCGCCTCGCTCGCCGGCAAGGAGAAGAACATCCGCGGCGTGATCGTGACGCACGGCCACATGGACCACGTCGGCGGCATACCGCTCACCATCGGACGCCTCGGCTACCCGACCATCTTCACCGCGCCGCTCACCGCCGGCATCATCAAGAAGCGGCAGGAGGAGTACGGCACGGTCGGCAAGCTGAAGATCCAGCTGGTGACCTCGGAGAAGCGGATCCAGCTGGGCCGCAACTTCTCCTTCGAGCCGTTCCACGTCAACCACAACATCTCCGACGCGTTCGGCGTGGCCCTGCATACGCCGTACGGGACCATCCTCTACACCGGCGACTTCAAGTTCGACTACACGCCGGTCAACGACGATCCGGTCGACCTGTCGCACGTCGCCGCCTTCGGCCTGAACGGCGCGCTGGCGCTGATGTCCGACTCGACCAACGCCACCAGCCCCGGGCACCAGGTGTCCGAGAGCCAGGTCGGCAAGGAGATGGAGCGGATCATCCGCGAGCATCCCGGACGGCTGATCATCGGCACGTTCTCGTCGCTGCTGACCCGCGTCGGGCAGATCATCGAGCTGGCCGAGAAGTACGACCGCCGGGTGCTGATCGAGGGCCGCTCGATGAACAACAACATCGAGATCGCCAAGTCGCTGGGCTACATGACCTTCAAGTCGAGCACCATCGTCGAGGCGCGCGAGTTCCTGAAGCTGCCTGACCACAAGGCTCTGGTGATCTGCACCGGCGCGCAGGGCGAACGAAACGCCGTGCTGATGCGCGTCGCCAACGGCGAGCACCGGACCATCTCCATCCGCAAGGGCGACGGCGTGGTCTTCTCGTCCTCGGTCATCCCGGGCAACGAACGGACCGTCCAGTCGCTCAAGGACACGCTGGTCAAGCAGGGCGCCAAGGTCTACCACTACGACAACCTGGACGTGCATGCCGGCGGACACGCCAAGCAGGAGGACCTGAAGCTGATGCTGCGCCTGACCATGCCCAAGTTCCTGATCCCGATCCACGGCAACCGCTTCATGCTCGAGGCGCACGCCGACCTGGCCCGGGAGATCGGCATGACGAACGACGAGATCTTCGTGGCCGAGAACGGACAGGTGCTGGAGTTCGACAACAGCGGCGCCAGGCTGACCAACGAGAAGGTCATGACCGACTACGTGATGGTCGACGGCCTGGGCGTCGGCGACGTCTCGCAGGTCGTGCTGCGCGACCGCGTGCAGCTGGCCGACGAGGGCATGTTCGTGATCATCGTCACGATCGACCGCAAGACCGGGGCCCTGGTCAGCTCGCCCGACATCATCTCCCGCGGCTTCGTCTACATGCGCGAGAGCAAGGAGCTGATCGACAAGGCGCGCATCAAGGTCAAGAAGATCCTCAAGGACACCGACAGCCGCACGCCGGCCTTCGAGGACTTCATCAAGAACAAGATCCGCAACGAGGTCGGGTCGCTGCTCTTCAAGGAGACCAAGCGCCGACCGATGATCCTTCCGGTGGTCATCGAGGTGTAGGCCCAGACAGCCAAATACACACAGAAAGCCGCCGCAACGGGCGGTTTTCTAATTTGGGAGCGAAGTGAGCCTGACCCACTCCGGAATGACGGCTTAATGGACATTTTCAGTTGGTCTTTTGGTCTGTGCGGGAACATTTAGGATCGTCCCGATCATCTTCTTTTGGGTCTCGACATTCAGTCCGCGATGCACGTAGATTTTTTGCTTGAGATGAGAGAATGTTCCGTCTAGGGTATTGGTGGTTTTTGGGATATCGAGGTCAGGATAGTCTTCGAAGGTAAAGAGAAACGGGAGGGCGTGCATGAGGGAGGCATAGGCACCTCGAATGCGCCGATGCGTGTATTGCCACCGTCCGGTCACGGGATCGGTCGTGCGTTCTTTGAGAAATATCTTCCAGCGCCCAAACCAATCATGAAGCGCTCCCGTGAAGGATGCCCTTGAGGCATGTTTCAGCATCATGGCGATCCGTCGAAGCTCGATGCCGGCCTCAAGAACGGGATGCCTCGTGAGATGTCTCGTGACGGTCTTGAGCGTGTGGAACTGGCAATGCTGGACAGGGTATCCAGCCGCTCTCAGCTGCTCGCAGAGCCATTTCTTGCCGTCACAGACGGTGGCGACAACCCGATACCCAAACTCATCTTCAAGCCTCCTGACCCCCGAAAGATAACCGGCATTCGTCTCTTCGGTCACGAAAAACCAGTAGACATTGCTTCGATGCGTCCACGATCGAAATACCATGACGCCAAAGGCATCGAAATAGGTCGTATCGGTCACGAGAACGATC
>JBDRRB010000014.1:0-9676 GCA_043825985.1 bacterium
GGTTGGTTCGCTACTGCCGATGGCTGTCGGACGACCACTACGGTTAGCGGTTTGCAGCTGGCCCTGCCGGTCTCGGACGACTCCGGTGACTCCGAGGAGTTCCGTCAGAAGCAGGAAAAGGAACTGGCCGACGCTAGAAAGTACGCTGAGACATTGAAGCGCAAGCTCGACAACGCCGACTTCGTGGCTAGAGCACCGGAGCAGGTGGTGGCGGGGGAGAAGCAGAAGCTGGCCGAAACCGAAGCGCGGATTTCTAAATTGGAAGATCAATTGAAGTCTTTGGGCTAACGTCTTCCTTGAATTGTCATTGCGAGGGAGGCCGCAGGCCGACCGTCGCAATCCCGTCGGGTTGAGTATGGTGAACGGGATTGCCACGCTCGTTTCACTCGCTCGCAATGACACAGTTGATGTCATTCCCGCCCCTCTAAACTGTCATTCCCGCGAAGGCGGGAATCCACGATCGATCGCCGTGGATCCCGGATCTCCTGACCAATGGTCAGCCGTCCGGGATGACAAAAGGAATATAAAAAAGCCGGACCTCTCGGGGTCCGGTTTGGTGGCAAGCCGATTCGGATGGCTAACCTCGAGAGTCCAGACGTTTCGTTTGCGTTTGGCCAGTCAGGTCTGTCCGTCCGTCGTTGATTCCGTATCGGTCATGTCTTCCGTCGAACAGCTGTCCTGCTGGTCCGGCTGTCGGAGCAGCGAGATGAACCGTCCTAGGTG
The DNA here is from genome assembly GCA_043825985.1 of bacterium. Classification (GTDB taxonomy): domain Bacteria; phylum Patescibacteriota; class Patescibacteriia; order SG8-24; family SG8-24; genus UBA1561. Next base: position 724 of record JBDRRB010000014.1, read on the forward strand.
GACCAGCCCGATCGTCAGATTGACCACCACTACTATCTCGATCAGGCCGTAGTTGCTGTCTGGTCCGAATTTCCGGCCCAGTCCGATCTCGTAGTGCATCAGCGCGGCGCCGACGAACGCTGCGGCAAGCATCGCCAGACCGTACCATAGATGGTTGTGGCGGTTCGACGCCAGACGGTAGATTTCCATTCCGCCCCATATCAGCAGGACGACCAACATCATGGGGGCTATATGTGTCAAAAGATCAGGCATCGTACCTCCTTTTCGGGACCGTATACCCGCGGCCTCATCCGCGTCAATTCGGTCGATCGGAATGGGTTCGAGTGCCGGACAAAAAAGCCGGACCTCTCGGGGTTCGGCTTTGTCTGAGTGGGCAGTTGCAGCCTTCCGCGCCGCCCGTCACTGCTTCTCGGCCACCGTCTCTTTTTTCTTCCTCCTCTGCTCGCGATGGTAGAACATTAGGTGCAGTACTATCCCCGCCATGTTCACGTCAACCATCTCCAAGCGGCACCAGACGAGGATCAGGTCCGAGTTGAGAGATAGATTCACCATGATGGCGACTAACACCATCGACAAGTGAAATGCCGCGAAGAAGAGATGGGCCTCCGCATTCCTATGGCCCCTGATCAGTTGCAGAAGGTCTTTGGCAATGGCTGTGCTGACGAGTCCGGTCACCACTATCGTCGCCCAGACCAGCGGGTAGACCCTTACAATAGCGTTTATATCCATCGCTAACCTCCACCTGTCGTTTATCATTTTTCGGCGGAAAAGTCAATGGTGGCCGGGCATTATCCATTTGAAACCGTTGAGAATTTCGGGCCGACCGAAAGAAAGACCGCGCCGGAGGGAGACGGTGCGGTCGGTTTTTGCTTCGTTGGTTCGACGTCCCCGGTTCGGTCATCTTTTAGGCCGCCCGGGCTCGTCGGTCAGATTCGTCTTCGCCCTGTTTCTTGTCGTAGAGCACGAGTCTCGCTCCCTGTTGCATGGCTATTCCAGCCGCATGGATGCCGATCATGATGAGGAGCGCGGTTGAGACCCGTTCGTTCTCATGGTTCACGAACATCCAGTCCCAGCCGCATGACAGTCCGGTGATCAGGTGAACCACCGAGAAGAAGTGGTGGGCCCATCTCATGTTCAGCCATCGGCCGAAGAACATCGCCGCCAGCAGTCCGGCCAGGGTCGCGATGCCCAGCGTGAGCATCTGTTGGATCAGGAAATGAGGCATGTCGGTCTCCTTTCGTTCGCCAAGGTGATTAGGTGCCATTTTGCCTTGCCTGTCAAGCGTGGTCGGAACGCTCCGCGGGGTCTGGGGCGGCTCCGGCCGGTCTCGCTTCCAGCCTTCCATTTTCGCCCGCTGCGCGATACATTGGCCTAGAATCGAATCCGATAGCCGTTACCTATGACCGTCTCAATCGACCCAACCGCCATCGCCCGGCTCAAGCTCCGCCGCGTGGCCGAGATCATTTCCGAGGGCAGCTTGGACAGTAAGCTCTCTTCGGGGCGTCCGCTGCGCGTCAAGTTCGGCGCCGACCCGACCAAGCCCGACCTTCATTTGGGGCATGTCGTTGCCCTCAAGAAGCTGCGTGAGTTTCAGGAACTCGGGCATCAGATAGTGTTCATCATCGGAGACTATACTGCCCAGGTTGGCGATCCGAGCGGGAAGTCAAAGACCAGGCCGCAGCTTTCGGACGACGATGCGCGCGCCAACGGCGAGACCTACTTGGCTCAGGTCGGCCGGATCCTGGATCGCGAGCGGCTGGAGATACGCATGAACAGCGAATGGTTTTCCGGCATGTCGTTCCTCGACGTCATCTCTCTCGCCGGCAAGTTCACCGTGGCGCGGATCATCGAGCGCGACGACTTCGCCAATCGGCTGAAGGAGGGGAGCGACATCCATCTGCACGAGCTTCTGTATCCGGTGATGCAGGCCTACGACTCGATCATGGTCGAGGCCGACATTGAGATCGGCGCCACCGACCAGCGGTTCAACCTGCTGGCGGGCCGTGACCTGCAGCGCAAGCTCGGGAAGCCGGAACAGGACCTGCTGATGGTCGGGCCGATTCTGGTCGGCACCGACGGCGTGCAGAAGATGTCCAAGTCGCTCGGCAACTACATCAGCATCGACGAGGAACCGTCCGAGATGTACGGCAAGGTGATGTCGATTCCGGACTCGGCCCTGTGGGACTACTGGACGCTCGTGACCGACGAGCCGGAGGAATCGATCGCCGAGATGCGGTCGGCCTGCGAGTCGGGGGGCATGAACCCGCGCGACGCCAAGGCCCGGCTGGCCAAGACGATCGTGACCGAACTGCACTCTAAGGAAGTGGCCGAAGAGGCCGAGCAGAATTTCGAGCAGGTCTTCCGGCAGGGACAGAAGCCGGAGGAGATCGCGGAAGTGGCGGTTGCGGACGGTCTGAGCTTGGTGGAAGTCCTGGTCGAGGCCGGGTTGGCCACTTCAAAGAGCGAGGCCCGGCGGGTGATCGAGCAGGGCGGGGTCAAGATCGACGACAGGGTCGTGTCTGATATTGATGCCGTGGTTGAAGTGGGTGATGAAGGAACGGTGATTCAAAAGGGGAAGCGGCATTTTATTCGTCTGCGGCGTAAATAATTTTGGCGGGGCCTGGACTGGGCGCGTAGCGCACGGCTTCATGGCTGGCTCGTTCGTCGCACCAATACAGTGCGCCTCACGAACTTCACTCAGTCCAGCCAGGTACGCTGCATCCCATCCAGACCCCGTTTGCCGTTTACCTTCCAACAAAAGTACACGCTTCATGTCTCAGCCGCAGGTCAGAGACTTTAATGCCTGGACAAACTATGGACAACAAGGACCAACAGTCAGCGATCGGTAAGCCGGCCATCCTGCGGGCGCAGGACGAGATCTTCGGTTTCCTGCGGCAGGCCGTTGCCGAGCTGGTCGGTGATTCGGTCGAATCGCCGGCGACCAAGGTGGGCACGCTCGACCAGCCGCCGGACCGGAAGCTGGGCGACCTCTGTTTGCCCTGTTTCTTCCTGGCCAAGCCGCTCGGCCGTGCGCCGGCCGACATCGCCGTCGAGCTGGCCGGAAAGTTCAGGCCGACCCCGCTCGTCGCCGCGGCCGAGGCGACCGGCCCTTACGTCAATTTCAGATTTGACCGCGACAGCTTCTCGCGGGCCGTGCTGGCGGACATCCTGCCGTCGGACTCGAGCTATCGTGACCGGCCCTTTGCCCTGGAGGTCGAGCCGCAGAATCTGCTGATCGAGTATGCCCAGCCCAACACCCACAAGGACCTGCATGTCGGTCACCTGCGCAACGTTTTTCTGGGTACGGCCGCTGTCTACCTGCTGCGGGCTGCCGGGCATCAGGTCGCGCCGATCAGCTATATCAACGACGCCGGGGCGGCGGTCGCCAAGTGCCTGTGGGCCTACCAGAAGTATCACGACGGGGAGGAGCCGGAGGGCGTCGAGGCTCGCGGCAAGTTCCTCGGCGATGTGTACGCCGAGGCTGACCGACGGGTCGCCGAGGACGAGAGTCTTAAGGAGGAGGTAGCGCAGTTCCTGCGTTCGTTTGAGGCCGGTGACGAGGTGGCAGTCGAGTTGTGGCGTCGGACGCGACAGTGGAGTCTTGATCTGTTCGAGAAGACGTTCAACGAGCTCGGCGCGCCGATTGAGAGATACTACTACGAGTCGGATGTCGTGCAGGATGGTCGACGGGTAGTCGACGATCTGGTGAAGAGGGGAATCGCCCGTGTGAGCGAAGGGGCGACGATTATTGATCTAGAGGACGTGAATTTGGGCGTCCTGATCGTTTTGAAGTCCGATGGCACGACTCTTTACTCAACGGCTGATCTGGCCCTGGCGACCAAGAAGTTCGTCGACTACCCGGACATCGACAGCAGCGTCTACGTGGTAGATGTCCGGCAGTCGCTCTACTTCAAGCAGGTCTTCGAGACCATGCGGCGGATGGGCTTCACCAAGCAGTTGGTCCATCTGGCCTATGATTTCGTGACCCTGAAGGGTGGAGCCATGTCCTCGCGCAAGGGCACCGTCATTAAGTACACGGATTTCCGCGACGAGATGTTGAAGCTCGCCGAGTCCGAGACCCGTAGCCGTCACGCCGACTGGGAAGGGGAACGGGTGCATGAGATCGCCTGGACGCTGGTCGAGGGGGCGATGAAGTTCACCATGCTGCGACAGGACGCAGAGCGGCCGATCGTCTTCGATCTGCAGGAGGCCCTGTCGTTCGACGGTTTCACCGGACCGTACGTGCAGTACGCGCATGCCAGGCTGAGCTCGATTCAGGCCAAGGACGGCGGTCCGGTCATGGCTGAGGCTTCGGTCAGTGGTTCTTTCTCCGAAGAGGAGTTTGCCGCCCTGCGTCAGGTGGCCGATTTGCCGCGGACGATCGCCATGGCGGTCGGCGTCGGTTCGGACCGCGGCTTCAACGGTTTCAATCCGTCCGTCCTGGCCCAGTACGCCTTTGATCTGGCACAGCGTTCCAACGATTTCTACCGCGACGTGCCGGTACTGTCGGCCGAAGGCGAGGACCGCGAGCGTCGCCTGGCGATCGTCGAGGCGGTCAGGCAGTCGCTCGAAAGGTCGTTGCAGCTGCTCGGAATCTCCGCACCGCGCGAGATGTAACGGCAGGTTCTGTTCGGGCGCCCTGCACCCGTCTTCCCTCGGTAATTCACTCACCGCACCGAGTCAGTGCGCTTCGTGAACTTACCTCAGTCCAGACGGGCACATGGCATCCCGTCCAGAACCGGCTTGAGGTAACAGTCCCTGGGTTGGCGCATGGCACCGAGCTTCGCGACCTGCTTGCTCGACGTACGTTCTCAGTACGCCTCGCTGCACAGATCGCTCCAGCTCGGTACTCTGCAACCAACCCGGGGCTGTTTTGTTTTTCTGCCGTGGAATGCCCGAGCTTGCCTTTCGTGTCGGGCGTTTTTCGTTTCCGCCCTATGATCCTGTGTCCGGTCGCGGTATCATGTTGGTGATACGCGGCGCGCGGCGCCATCGAATTTTTTGGGGAATGGATTCGGAACTATGACCTTTGGCTGGCTGACGGAGCACAATGCGGTCCTGATCGGCGTCCTGCTGTTCGGCATCGCCCTTTGGACCTACTTCAGCAACCGGCGCCGGCCGAGGAACGTCACCCTGGCCGCCCTTTTGGCCGCCGGCGGCTACTGGTCGTTCGCGCACATCCTGTGGCGGGTGGCCGAGACGCCGGACCAGGCGGCCTTCTGGCTGCAGACGATGGTCTTCATCAGCTCGCTGCTGCCGATGCTGTTCCTGCTGTTCGTGCTGACCCTGTTCAGGGGTCGGATGCCGTCGCTGTCGCTCCAGCTGTTTGCGCTGCTGCCGAACGTGGCCGTCTTCTGGCTGGCCTACTGGTCCGGCATGGTCGTGTTCGTCGACCGCGGCGTCACGGTCTTCGGTCCCGGCCTGCTCATAGTCGGGCTGCATTTCGGGGTGATGTTCCTGCTGTCCCTCCTGGCCCTGCTGCTGGCCGCCCGTTCCCGTCCGTCGGAGCACGGTCCGAGCGGGCGCACGTACATCACGTCGTTCGCCGGGTCGGTCGTGGCCTTCAATTCCGTCTTCGCCATCCTGGTCGGTGCCGCCTCACCCTACGATCCGCGCGCCTTCTGGGCGGCCAACCTGGCCCTGGCCGTCGGACTGCTGGTCATGTCGCTGCCGGCTGTCGGGCACCGGCTGCTGGCCGACCTTCGGCTGGTCGGCGGGGAGCTGTTCGTGCTGACCGCAGTGACGCTGGTCATCGCCGACCTGGTGGTGTCGGAGTCGATGCTCGACTTCGCCTTCCGTCTGGTGCTGCTGAACATTCTCGTCTTCTACGGCGTCGTGACCATGCGCGCGCTGTCGCGGGAGGTCCGTCGGCTGCATCAGGTCGAGAAGCTGACCGAGCAGGTCACCCGGATGAACCGCCATCTCATGGCGGCCGACCGGATGAAGATGCGGTTCCTGTCGTTCGCCTCGCACCAGCTCCGTGCGCCGCTGTCCGGCGTGTTCAGCTACCTGAGCATGCTGGAGGACGGTACCTTCGGCAGGGTCACCAAGAAGCAGCATGAGGTGCTGAAGGCCAACATCGAGGCGGTCGTCCGGATGCGCGACACTATCGAGACCTTCCTGGACGTGTCCAAGCTGGAGATGGGCGAGATGCGCCTGGACCTGAAGGATGTCCGCGTTGACCTGCTGGCCGGTGACGTAGTGCGCGAGGTCCTGCCCAAGGCAGAGGCCAAGGGTATCGAGGTCAACCTGGAGGTCACGCGTCCGGTGCCGGCCATCCTGGCCGATTCGGGCAAGCTCTACCATGCGCTGCTCAACATCGTGGACAATGCCGTCAAGTACACCGAACGCGGCCGGGTGTCAGTTGCGGTCGGTCCGGACGACGGCTGCGTGGTCGTGTCGGTGACCGATACCGGCCGCGGGCTGTCCGACGAGCGGCTGCGTGCGGTCCGTCGTCTGCTGACGCACGGGCTGGAGGAGATCAAGTTTGACCAAGAGGGCGGGTCCGGCCTGGGGATCCATATCGCCCGGCGCATTGTCGATGGACACGGCGGCAAGATGGACGTCATGTCCCTGGGAGAGGGAAGGGGTTCAACCTTCAGCATTCGTCTGCCGAAGTCCGGCCGCTGCTAGTCCGGTCAATTTTTTCGTCGTGCCGGCCGGTGCGGCGTTTTGTTTTGGTGATTACCCCTCGGCACCAAGTAAAACGGTTATGTCATTCCCGCCCCCCCCCTCGCGGAGGCAGGCTCCGGCGGGAATCCACGATCTTTCGGCGGCTACTTGTGGTGAGGGTATATACACCTTTGTTTTTGTTCGGTCGGCGATGGTCTCGGTTTGCCGGCCGGAGGTCAACCGACCTCGTTTCATGCTGGCTTTGAAAGCCGACTCCTGAGTCTGGTTTTATGTCTTCGGAGTACGTTTTTTGTTCGGCATGCAGTGCTTTTTGACCTTAAAAATGCTTTGACACTCCGGCCACCCCGGTCTATACTCAGGGCGACCGTTCTAACGAGTTCTCGAGCCGACCTACCGGCCGCGCTCCGCGACGGCGGGGCATGAAATGATAAATATGTTTCAGAAGCAGGAAACTATGACTAATCGCGAGATCGGAAACGAACCGGAGACGATCATTTCCGCTTCGGTCAAGTTGGAGGGGGACTTCGCCAGCCAGGGCAACGTGCTGATCGAGGGCGAAGTCGAAGGCAGCCTCAAGACCGAGAAGTTCCTACGGGTCGGCGAACGGGCTAGGATCGGTGCCGACGTCGCCGCGGCCAGCGCGACCGTAGCCGGCGAGATTCGTGGCAATATCGACATCACCGACCGGCTGGAGCTCGAGTCCACGGCCAAGGTCTTCGGCGACATCAAGACTTCCGACCTGGTGGTCGCGAGCGGCGCCGTGATCTGCGGACGCATCACCATGGGCGCGGACGGCGCTCCGGCCGCCAAGTCGTCCCGCTCGGGCCGTTCCGCCAAGGCGACGGAGCGGGTCGAGTCGTCCCAGGTCGAGTTCGATGAGGCCGAGGAGCCGGAAGAGGTCATGGCCAGCGCGAAAGAGACTACCAAGAAGGTCAACGCCTTCTTCACTCGATAGCTTTTTACCGGCGACTCGCGGCATTCGGAATGCGGGGTCGTCTTAGCCTTGCGGGATGTATTTCTATATCTACGACAGCTTCCTCTCGCAGAAGAAGTACGAGCGCACCTTGGCGGCGGTCGAGACCCGTCTGACAGACCTCGGGATCAGCGGCAAGATCGGCCGCCTTTCGCCATTCACCAGCGCCAGGGGACTGGTGCGCGACGAGGTCCGGCGGGGCACTCAGACCGTGGTGGCGGTGGGAAACGACGAGACCGTATCGAAGATCGTCGAGGGCATCGGCGGCGAGTCCGTCACCTTGGGCATGATCCCGATCGGGTCGCCGGTCAGCATCGGCGAGTCGCTCGGCATACCGTACGGCGAGGAGGCCTGCGACGTGCTCTCCAAGCGAGTGACGCAGAAGATCGACCTCGGACGGGTCAACGGTCGGTTCTTCCTGTCCTCGCTGCGCATACCCGGCGGCAAGGTGACGATCGTCGGCGGCGACGGGCAGTACCGCATCACCACTCCGGCCAACGACTGCGAGATCGTGGTCAGCAATCTCCGGAGCGGAGACGTGCTCGAACTCGGCCACGATGCCGCCAGCTTCCCCGGCGATCCCATGGACGGGTTGCTGGACGCGCTCATCATGCCGCGGGTGACCAGCCTGCTGGGCCGTCGCCGTCCGCTCGGGTCGTCGAGCGTGATTCCGCTCCGGCGGCTCGACATCAGCAGCGACGATCCGATCGACGCCATCGCCGACGGCTACCATTTCGTGCAGGAGCATCTGGAGATCGACGTTGTGCCGGAGTGCTTGAAGGTTATTACTGGTCGGGAACGAGTCTTCGCCCAATAGTTGGCGGGTCCTGGATTGGGCGCTCTGCACCCGTCTTCCTTCAGGAATTCGTTCGTCGCACTTAGTAGTGCGCCTCATGAACTTTCTTCAGTCCAGACAGGCACATAGCATTCCATCCAGAATTCACTGGAATACCTTTTGGCCGTTGTGTATACGAGAAATTTCGTGGGGATGTTCACTGTTCTGGACAGGGTGGAGAAAAGGTAGTAAAACATAGACCACATGCGAACGTGGCGGAACTGGCAGACGCACCAGCTTGAGGGGCTGGTGGGCGCAAGCTCGTGGGAGTTCGAGTCTCCCCGTTCGCACCAACCAAAAAATAAGGAACACCGGCCTCCGGGCCGGCGTTTTGTTTTTACAGACCTGGTCCTTGCTGACGATCTTCCGGTCCGTTCTATTCTCAATAGAAATGCGACATGGCGTACCATGAAGGGTGCTTACTCACTTCACTCGTACGCGCATGCCGCATTTCGAGAATACCGTAACCGCAATCCATGTCGTCTGGCAACTGGTCCAGAGCGGCGTCAGCC
>JBDRRB010000015.1:0-17614 GCA_043825985.1 bacterium
AGACTAATTTTCATACTTTTTTTGGCGATCGAACCTGTCTGTTTTTATTTCTGACCTAATTCTACCATTTTTTTGACCTACTGGCAACCGTCTTCTGATGAAGAAGATCTTAATGATGCCCGAACAACTTTCTAAATCAATTGTTTCTCAAAACCTTCACAAACCTGAAAACTCCATAGGAAACAAGCAAAATCCCAACAAGCGCATTCAAAAATTGGATAAGCAATAATGGTACGGCCGTCTTTATCACGAAAAAAAATATGATTGCAGACCCCATGAAGATGAGGGTTGCAAATCCAGTTCCCAACCCAAATGAAAATAATTCTTTCTTGGAAAAATTATTTTCCATGGCCTTAGCAGCGAAAATTCCGGTAAAAAAGACGATGGTCAGCGGACTTGAAATCGTCAGAACAAAAGTTGAGGTGAAACTGGAAATCAGATCACTAGGAACGGTTCCTAATTGAATCCCGTCAAAATTTACGATAATTGCTTTCAGCATCAGAAGTCCAAACAGCACCAAAACCAAGGAACTGATGATCCCTAAGGGCTTTTTAGCCTTTTTGTTTTCCAAGATTTTTCCGATCCCTAAAATCGACAAAGTTATGTAGAAATAATCGACCAAAGTAACCGCACAAACGGCGACGAACCCATCCCAAAAAGTTCTTTGCAAAACCAAGTTCGTGATAAAGAAAAACACGGGACCGATAGCAAACTGTAGGGCTAATCCCGTGACTAATCCTTTTTTGAAAATTGTTCGTAATTTAACCGACATTAAGGCTCTGAAAAAAAGGGGGCATAGACAATAGAATCAATTGCCGCAAGGTTGAAGTATGTTTTTATAAAAAACTCATCCGAGCCAAATTTTGTAAAGATTCTCGACCCGGGCGGACTTCCCCTCGCTCCGCTTCGGGGTCCGGGGCGGCTGCGCACCGGACGTTCGCCAGCTCACGTCCTCTCGCCGCCCTTCAAGTCCTTCTGGGACAGGTTCGCTCTAAACGACGAAGGCCTGCAGACACGTCTTTCGGTCGGTTGGTCGGCCCGGGCGGACTTGAACCGCCGACATCCGCCTTATAAGGGCGGCGCTCTAACAGCTGAGCTACGGGCCGTAGGTGGGCTTAGATTAGCAGGACCGGACCGGCGTTTCAACCGCCACCGCATTCCGGTCGGAGCCAAAAAGAAAGCCTGTCCCAAAAGGGGCAGGCTTGATAGCACGAACGAACAGCGATACCGGATTCAGTAGAACCCGCCTCCGGAACCGGGAGGCTGACGCGACGACGGATGCGATCTGTTCTCCGGCCGTATGCGCAGAACCTGGAAACGAACGGCCTCCATCACGGCCCTTTCGTATCCTTCCCTCCATTCGTCCGCAGTCGGCGTACGGTCGAAGGAAATGCAGCCGGCCTGACAGGATCGCCGGCCATCCGACCCGAGCTGGCAGTTCGGCGAACCATAGGCCAACCGCAGCCGATCGGGCACGGTCTCGCCGCACCACGTTCCGCCGCCAGTCAGGACCTCCGGAACTGACGGTGCGGGTCCGAATCCGACATCTTCATCCGCCCGCATCCGGGAAGGCTGAGCCATCCGCCAACGCCGCCCGGCTACGAAATACCGATATTGGTCCTGCCATTCCCGAACGGTCGGTGCGCGACCGAAGGACATGCAGTTCACCGCAAACGACCTCCCGTCCTGGCTTGGAGTAACCCAGATGTAGGCGTGCTCAGGCAGTCCGCCCTCGCCGCACCACTGTCCGCCGTTATGCTCAACGATCGACTGTGGCAGGGGCGGTGTAGGAATGCACTCCCAGTAGTCCCAGACTGGGTTGGGCGGACCGTTGCATTCGCCGGTTTCGGCGTCCATGGTCCTCCGGCCGTCGTTCCGACAGGTCGGCTGTCGGAAGTTGACCGGTCGGCAGTCGTCGGCGACGTCGCCGTCACCCTCATTGTCCGTCTGCTGGATTTCCTGGCAGACCGGACAGGCAGTCGGTTCGGAGTCCAGACCATGCTGACAGCCGGACACGAACAGAACGACCAATGCAGCCGCCGCCGTCAAACAGAAAGACCTCTTAGTAATCATCGCCCACCTCCTTTCTTTGCGTTGGGACGACCAGCTACCTTAGGCTAAAAAGGCCCAGACGTCAAGCCTGACCAGCCCAACCTTGACCTTAAGGCCAATTTATGGTGACCTGAGGCCTGGAGGTGACCCATAGCACGCTCAAGGAACAAGATCCCGATTCCGAAACTGAGAGATGAAGTTCCAGACGAGCCAGAGCCGTTCGTCTGCAAGAGCTGCCAGGGAAAGGAACACGAACCGATACCGGGCGGGATGACCGCCGCGGGCTGCGAATGTACTGTGTCCTTCACCAACTACAGGCTGTGCGCCAGGCACGCCATGGGAAGAAACTGCTGCCGGGTCTGCGAAATATCGCTTGATCCGAGCGGGGACCAACCCGACGACACGGTCAGTTTCAGTGATCGGCTGGCGGAAGAGGAAGATGGCCTTGAAGGGGACGTTCTGTACTCTGGAGAAAAATCCAGACGCCGGAGGCGGCGGTATCTCGGCATGAAGAGGGAGGCCAATAAGTTGGCCGCAAAAAAGCCGTCGTCGGCATCCGAACCAGAAGACGAGGGTCGACCGCCGTGGCAGACCATCAGCATCTACGTCGCCCGGCAGGTCATCGGCCAGGAGCGAACCGACAACCGCCTCAGGAAAAGGCAGCAAGACGGAAAGACCCCGCCGGTCCGACCGTGTCGGAGCTACGCCCTGAGGGGCGGCTGATCGACCACCGACCGTTCGCGAGACGAAAACTTCGAGGAGGGACGAACGGTCCTTCCTCTTTATTTACTTGACGGCCGCCGAAGCGTGGGTCGAACATCGATCTATTCCCCCGGCTGAAGTATCATTCACCCATGACGCAGAACGAAACCCAAACATTCGTCGCCGGCCAAGACGACGCCGGCAAGCGGCTGGACCTGTTCCTGACCGAACGGCTCGGCTCAATTTCGCGCTCGGCAGTGCAGCGGGCGGTCAGGGAAGGGCTGGTCGCGCTGAACGGACGACCGCCCAAGTCGCCGCATGAGGCGCTGCGGACCGACGACAAGATAGACGTCTCGACTGACCTGACCGACGTCGACCGGGGGCCGGCATCGCCCCAGCCCCGACCGGAAATAAGGCTGGAGGTGGTCTACGAGGACGATGACCTGCTGGTCGTGAACAAGCCGACCGGACTGCTGGTCCATCCCACCGTCCGCAACGAGCAGGAGACGCTGGTCGGGGCGCTGCTGGCCCACTATCCGCCGATCGCCGGCGTGGGCGAGAGCGCCGAACGTCCCGGCATCGTCCACCGGCTCGACAAGGACGCCTCCGGACTGATGGTCGTGGCCAAGACCGGAGCGGCCTATGCCGCGCTCAAGAGGGACTTCCAGGCGCACGACATAGAGAAGGAATATGCGGTGCTGGTCACCGGCTCGCCGCCGGACGACGACGGGACCATCGACCGGCCGATCGGACGGTCGACCAGCGAACGCCGGATGGCGGCCCGCAGCCAGCCGCTCGAGGGAGACCGGCCGGCCGTGACCCATTACCGGGTCGACGAGCACCTGCCCGAGGCCGCGCTGCTCTCGGTCCGCACCGAAACCGGACGGACGCACCAGATCAGGGCGCACTTCAAGTCGCTCGGCTGCCCGGTGGCCGGAGACAAGCTGTACGGACCGCGCCGGCCGCGCATCCATGCCGACCGCCTCTTCCTGCACGCCAAGCGGCTGGCCTTTCGCCACCCGCGCGACGGACGCCGGATGGAGTTCAGCGCTCCCCTGCCGCCGGAGCTGGAAAGGATGCTGGAGCGGCTGCGGCAGAAGAGATAGAAAGACGGATCGAAAGAGACGGCCCCGACCAATGGGCCGTCTTTTGATTCTTGACCCGCGGAATCGAAAAACGTAAGGTCGCCGCACATTGGAACCGACAACAGGAGGAAGATCCGATGCCGCTCATTGAGTTCGTCAATTGGTCTACGAGGCCAAGTGAACTACAAGAGAACCTTCGCGAGCTCTCCGATCCGATATCGACCCTGGCGAAAAGCCTGCGGGATGCGGCCGTCAGCGCGGATGTGCCGGGCCTGACCAAGGACACCGTAACGGTCACCATCGGAGGGAGACGAGTCCTGTCAGGCGACCGGACCCTGATCATCAAGGTTAGCATGCTCTTCGACCGCCCCGACCGAACCAAGGAGGTCCGCGACCGGCTGGCCCAAAAGCTGGGCGAGGCGGCGATGAAATGGGTCGCGCCGACCTGGCGGGTCGAGGTCATGATCGAACGATTCGATCCGGCAGTAAACTCGTTCTTCACGACCGGTCCGCTGGAAGAGGCATGAAACCGGACCGTTTCGCCCAACTGGCCAGAACTTCTGACCGACGACAGCCCCCTATTGAGGGCTGTTTTTATTGGCCGATTCGGCCCAGACCGGGCTTGACGCACGGAAACGGCCAGTGTATGCTAGTCTCCGTTCAAAAAAACGGGCCTTTTTCGCCCGTTTCACGCCCCGAGAAACAGGCAACCAAGCTACATATGGCTGAAGAAGACAACAAGACTACCGAGGAAACGACCCCGACCGAGGCAGTCGAGGAGACGCCGGCCGAGGAAACCAAAGCCGAAGCAGATGCTCCGTCGGAGCCGGCCGAGGAGGTCGTGACCGAGGAAGAGCCCGCACCGGCCGAGGCAGCCGAGGAATCCGCCCCGGAAGAACCGGCCGAGGAGGTCAAGCGCGACGAGGCGGCCCAGAAGATCGTCCCGGGAATGGTGGTCCGGGTGCACCTCAAGATCAAGGAAACCACCCCGCGCGGCGACGAGCGCGAGCGCATCCAGGTCTTCGAGGGAACGGTCATCGCCAAGAAGGGCCAGGACCGGAACAGCGCGACCATCACCGTGCGCAAGGTCTCGAAGGGATTCGGCGTCGAGCGCATCTTCCCGCTGGCCATGCCGACGATCGAGAAGATCGAGGTGGTCAAGCGGCTGCGTGTCCGCCGCTCCAAGCTCTACTTCCTGCGCGGCATCTTCAAGAAGCGCCTGAAGGAAATGCCGATCGAAAGGAACTAGCCGACAAAATGAAACTCCCCAGACCCACGCCCGGGATTTGGCGGGTTCCGAACGGTATGCAGTGTGTCCGGCTGGACTGAGGGAAGTTCGCGAGGTGCACTGAATCGGTGCGACGAACGAATTCCCGAAGGAAGCCGGATGCAATGCGCCCGGACCTGAACCCGCATGAACCAAAAAGCTCCGGCTCCGGCCGGGGCTTTTGATATCGCCTTGGTCTTCACTGGCGGTTGAGGAAGGCGACCGTCTCGTCCACCACTCGCCGGATGGTCGAATCGTGCTTAGAGAAGTAGAGGTCGGCCCCGACCCGAACGGCCTTCTCCCGGTCTTCCGGCTGCGACAGCTGGCTCAGGACGACAATGAACGGCGGACGCTCCTTGTGCCGTTCCAGGATCTCAAATCCGGAGGCTCCGGGCAGCACCAGCTCGAGCATGACGGCGACTGGCTTCTCCTTGGCTATCAGTCGATCCAACTGGGAACCGTCTCCGGCGAAGACGGCCCTGAATCCGTCCCGACCGAAATGGAAACGAAGGAAACGGAAAAGCAGCTCATCCTTGTCAACTATAACGACGGTCTTCTCGGCGGGACGGGAACTCATAGCAGGTCCGTAAACGGCGGCTCGGACTGATAGATATGCTGACTGGTCAGGTCCAGGACACGGACCGACTTCGGCCTGATCCGAAAGACAACGTAATCGGCATCGGAATACCTGAATACAGGCGGCCAGATGTCGGGCAGGCCTACGGCATGCTCGACGAACTTGTCCATGACCAGCTCGCGGGTCTTCTTGTCCGTGACCCGTTCGGCAGCGCCGACGGCCTCGACGTTGTACGGCGGATCAAAAGACACGGACAATGCCACCTTATCGTTCTCGTCCATGTTCCTGACCTTTTGGCTGCCCTCACGGGTAATGAAGTAGAAGTTGAGCCTGTCGTCCACGTAAAAAATGACGGTATTGGCTCGAGGTACTCCTTCGGCCGAGGCAGTAGCCAAGACCATCAGCGGATGCCCCTGAAGGAAGCTGACGACATCCTTCTTTAGTTCCTCCTTTTTCATAGGCGAGTCCAAATCATTGAGAGATATGCGGTGACCGTAATGATAGCACGAATGGCACCGACCAAAAACGAAACATCCGCCCCGAAGAGGGGCGGATGTCTGTCTCTTTGTGCGGTGGCCGCTGTTACTTGGCGGCGGCGATGGTGTAGTACTCGGAGCTGTTCGCTATGGCGCGACCGGGCTGGTAGGCAGCCAGGAACGCGTCCGACAGGTCATGCACCGTCCGGTTCCACGAAGGACCGTAGTGCAGGGCGACGATGTCGGCGTCGGCGATCCAGCTGATGCGGCCGGTGCCGCTGACCGCGTAGACCTTCGGCGAGGTCGGAGACTTGATCAGCGTGCCGACCGGATATAGCACCACTCCGGCGAGCGGCATGGCCGACAGGTCCTCGACCGGCAGCTCGATCAGCGAGCTGAAGTCGCCGTACCAGCTGTAGAACTCGCCTTCGGTCGGGAAGGCGAAGCGCTCCCCGCCCGGAGTGGCCAGGTAGACCGTCGCGGCGACGGAGGACTTGACCAGCCGACCGGCGACGGTCTTGGCGCCGGACGAGTTGCCGACCAGGATGCCCGGCCGGGCGACGACCAACACGGAATTGCCGGAAGTGCCCTCGATCCAGGCGGCCGTGTCGTTGCGGGTGGCGATCACCCGGGCCTTGGCCGGCCGGTTGACCTGCGTCACCTCACGGTCGTGGTACAGGACCACACCGCCCCGGTCGCGCATGGCGCCGACCACGGTGTCGGCATCGGCGTCGAACACGTCGCGCTCGATGCGGGTCTCCGAGATCCAGGTCTCGTAGCCGTCGTCATGGCTGACGATCAGCGGGCTGGAGGTCTCCGGCATGACGTGGCGCACGTAGGCGTCGTCGGTGAACCGGACCTTGGCCAGGTCGGTCTTGACCTGAACGATGTCCTCCCAGGAACCGTTGGTCTTGACCAGGGTGACGTCGTCCTTGTTCTTGGTCCTCAGGTCAGCGGAGCTGGCCAGGAGGAAACCGTCGCGCAGGTCCTCGACGCGGACGTCGTTGGCCCAGCGCTCGCGGCGCAGGACTTCCGAGGTCCGAACGCCGTCGGACACGTAGAAGACGTTGAGCTCCAGGTTGCCGTACCTCTCGAGGCGCGACCAGGAGGCTCCGCCCTCGCCGTCAACGGTGAAGAACGGGTAGTCGAGCGGACGGACCTCACCGTAGCCGACGGCCCGGTAGCCGCTGCCGCTGTCGACCAGCACGCGCTGCAGGTCGCTCCCCGACTTGATGTTCATCCAGTAGAGGTTCGGACCCGAGAAGGCGTAGTCCATCACGTGGTACTGGTCCGCGGAACGGACGGTACCGTCGGTCTCCTCGACCATCAGATTGTAGATAGTGCCGCGGTCGGCGGTCCAGGCGATGCGTCCGTTCGAGGTGACCGGATGCACGTCGGCGTAGTCGTTGTCGGTGAGCTTGGTCACCCTGTTGCCGCGGTAGACGTAGATCTCCGAGTCGGAACCGTCCTTGGCGGTCCAAACCACGGTGCCGTCGGCAACGTCATAGTTGCCCTCGACGGCGGCGTAATAGTCGGAACCCTGCCAGTCGGCGCTGGGCATGGTGGCCAGAAGAGTGGTCGACATGCCGTTCCAGGCTCGCAGGTAGCGCAGGCCGAGGCTGTCGTCGCGCTCGGTCCAGGCGACCAGGTCGCGGTCCAGCTTGAACGACTCGATGCGCCGTCCGCCCTGGTCCCAGGCCAGCTCGCTCAGCGACCAGCTGCCGCCGATCTCCGGCGACGGGACGTTGACGAAGGAATTAGAAGCACCGACCGGAATGGTCGAGAGCACGATCGAGACGATCACGGCCGATATGGCCGAGAAAATCAGGGGTTTCTTCATATTTCTATACGCTAGGTAAGCGACGCTTGATAATCTTAACAAGATACATACTTACCATATTTTAGCGGTTTTGTCAAGATTACTGAACGGAAAAACCGCTTTTTTTGGCTAACCTACGATAAGTCGGACCTGGCGGGGTTGACCGCCAGCCGGGCAAATGCTTCTATTAGCCCGGTTCATTCAACTACGGGAGGAAAAGATGGGCTCATTGAGAGACTGGCTGGCTTCCTGGATCGATCCGGAAGGCTGGGCCTACCGAGATTCGCTCTTTAGGACGGAAGATGTCATTACACTTGGCATCCCCCTCGGCCAAGGAGCATTCGATTCGAAGGTGTTCGAAACGGCGGCCGCGCTGCTGGTCGCCTGGCACTCGCCGACCCTGACGCCCAGCGGTGCCACGATCGAGTCGGGCGGTCGAGAGAAGGACGGATGCGTGACGATATTCCTTAATCCGCTCGGCGGACCGAACCAGCTCTGGGACCAGATGGTGGTGTCGCTCGCTCCGGTCATAATGAGGGACATGCTCTGGCAGATGGATCAGCCAGACCGGGAAAAGGAGGAAGGGCAACTGCTCCGCGAGATCGCCGCCCAGCTCCAGGCAGCCGGCAATCCACCCCCGCCCTGGCCACGGAACCTGGCGGATCATGAACGAACTGATGGTGATTCCGCGGAACCGCGACCAGGACAGACTTTGAAGAACGCCATCAATGTCATCGTCGCCCAAAGAAGGACGATAGACATACTGAATGCCCACTGGCCGGAGCTGGTGGAGCTGGCGCAGCACCTGGAAAATCACGGAGACGTGGACATAGCAGAGGCCTGGAAAATCCTCGGTCCGCGACCAGTGTTCTATCCCCTCCTCGACATCCTGGACGGTATGTCGCACCGTCTGGCCAGACGACAGGCTGACCGGAAGAAATTCTGGCGTGGCCTGCTCGACCTGCCGAGGGGCGCCAACACCAGCCTGTGGTGACGGCACCGACAGCTCCCGACTCTCACAACGCAAAAGAGGCCTCGCGGCCCCTTTTTTATTTTGCCTAATTACAGACACTTCATGTTCTTGTCATTCCCGCGAAGGCGGGAATCCACGAAACAAAGCCTGTACCGGTGCTTCGTGGATCCTCCGCCTCCGCGGAGGATGACATCATTATCAGCAGCATCCGAGGGTCGGTGCAGTTCGCCGATCCAGAGACTACAGGCCTAGGCCGTCGCCCGAACCTTGCCCCTGACCGCCGCCGCGGCCGTCGCCCTCTTAGGTGCCGGCGCCGCCACCGACGAAGCCTTAAGCACCGGCTTCAGGTACTTGCCGGTCCAGGAGTCCTTGACCTTGACGATATCCCGGGGCGTACCCTCGGCCACCACCCGGCCGCCGCCGATGCCGCCCTCCGGACCCATGTCGATGATCCAGTCCGAAGACTTGATGACGTCCATGTTGTGCTCGATGATCAGGACCGAATTGCCCCGGTCGACGAGCTGGTTCAGTACGCCCAGCAGCCGCTTGATGTCGTCGAAGTGCAGGCCGGTCGTGGGCTCGTCGAGGATGTAGAGCGTCCGGCCGGTGGCCCGCCGCGACAGCTCGGTCGCCAACTTCACCCGCTGCGCCTCGCCGCCGGAGAGAGTCGTCGCCGGCTGCCCCAGCTTCAGGTAGCCCAGCCCGACGTCCTTCAGCACGGCCAGCTTGTCGTGGATGAGCTGCTGGTCGCGGAAGAAGTCGGCCGCCTCCTCGACCGTCATGTTGAGCACGTCGGCGATGGTCTTCTCCTTGTAGTGGATCTCGAGCGCCTCGCTGTTGTAGCGCTGGCCGTGGCATTCGGTGCACTCGATGAACACGTCCGGCAGGAACTGCATCTCGATCCGGATCAGGCCCTCGCCCGAACAGGCCTCGCAGCGTCCGCCGCCCTTGACGTTGAAGCTGAACTTACCGGCATCGTAGCCCTTCATCTTGGCCTCCGGCACCTCGGTGAACAGGTCGCGGATCGAGGTGAACACGCCGGTGTAGGTCGCCGGGTTGGAGCGCGGCGTGCGGCCGATCGGCGACTGGTCGATGGTGATCACCTTGTCGAGCTCGTTGAGCCCCTTGATCTCCTTGTGCTTGCCCGGAATGTCCTTGGCCCGATAAAGCTTCTTGGCCAGGACGCGAGAAAGGATGTCGACCACTAGCGTCGACTTGCCGGATCCGGACACGCCGGTCACGGTCACGAGCAGACCGAGCGGAATCTTGACGTCGACGTTCCGAAGATTGAATTCCTGCGCGCCCTTGACCACGAGCGACCGCCCGCTCCCCCGCCGGTACTTCTTCGGCAGCGGAATCTGCTCCTTGCCGGTCATGTACAGGCCGGTCAGCGACTTCGGGTCGCGCTTGACCTGAGCCGGAGTCCCCTCGGAGACGATCTCCCCGCCGAACGCGCCGGCCTTGGGGCCCATGTCGATCAGCCAGTCGGCCGCGGCCATGGTCGCCTCGTCGTGCTCGACGACGATCACCGAGTTGCCCTGGTCACGGAGCGACTTGAGGGCGTCGATCAGCTTGTCGTTGTCGCGCGGATGCAGCCCGATCGACGGCTCGTCGAGGACGTAGATGACGCCGGACAGGTCGTTGCCGAGCTGGGTGGCCAGCCGCACGCGCTGCAGCTCGCCGCCGGACAGGGTGATGGCCGCGCGGTCGAGCGACAGGTAGCCCAGGCCGACCCCGACCAGGTTCTTCAGCCGCTCGGTCACCTCGCGCAGCGCCTGGGCGGCGATCTTCTCCTCGGTCTCGGTCAGCATGCCGGCCGCCTCGACCGCCTTGGCCGACCCTCTCTTGGGCTTGGCCGAACGGTCGGCCGTGACCAGCCCGCGGAAGAACCCGTGCGCCTCCTCGATGGACATGGTGACGACCTCGGCGATGTTCTTGCCGCCGAACCGGATGCCGAACACCTCACGGCGCAGGCGCTTGCCGCCGCAGTCCGGACAGGTGACGGTGTTCATGTAGTTCTCGATCTCCTTGCGCACGTAGTCGGAGTCGGTCTCGCGGAAGCGGCGCTCCAGGCTCGGAATGACGCCCTCGTGCGTCGAGCGCTTGCCGGCGACCGCGTATTCCTCGTCGCCGGTTCCGTACAGGATGATGTCGAGCACCTTCTTGGAGAGCTTGGCCACCGGCACGTCGAGCGAGAAGCCGTGGGTCTTGGCGACCTCCTCCAGGACGTTCATGTTGTGCTGCTGGTTGCCGGCGATCCTGGTCCAGGGCTTGATGGCGCCCTGGGCGATGGTCAGGCGCGGGTTGGGCATGACCATCTCCGGCAGGACCTCGAGCTTGGTGCCGAGTCCGGTGCAGGCCGGGCAGGCGCCGTGCGGGCTGTTGAACGAGAAGATGCGCGGCTCGATCTCCGGCAGGTGGATGTTGCAGCGGACGCAGGTCAGGCGCTGGCTGAAGTTCATGTCCTCGCCGTTGTCGTCGCGGTAGACGGCCAGGAAGCCGTCGGCCAGGTCGAAGCCCCGACCGATCTCCTCCTCCAGCTTGGGCGACTCGTCGAAGCGCTCGTAGCGTCCGACCACCAGCTCGATGGTCGACTTGTGTTCCTTGTCCCGGCGGGTCGAGCGCAGGTCGTCGAGGGACATGAACAGCCCGTTGTAGCGGACCTCGCCGTAGCCGGTCTTGGCGGCCCAGTCCAGGAACGCCTTGTGCAGTCCCTTCTCGTCGCGCACCACCGGGGCGAGCACGACCAGTCCGGTCTCGTCGATCAGTTCCCGGATCTCGCCGGCCACGGCATGGGCGCCGAGCTTGGTCACCGGCTGGCCGCACTGCGGGCAGTGGGCCCGACCGGCCCGGGCGAACAGCACGCGCAGGTAGTCGTAGATCTCGGTCACGGTACCGACGGTGGAACGCGGGTTGGACGATGCGGTGCGCTGCTCGATGGCGATGGTCGGCGACAGGCCGCGGATCTCGTCCACGTCCGGCTTGTCCTGCAGCTCGAGGAACTGCCGGGCATAAGAAGACAGCGACTCGACATAGCGGCGCTGCCCTTCGGCGTATATCGTATCGAAAGCCAGAGACGACTTTCCCGAACCGGACAGTCCGGTCACGACCACGAACTTGTCCTTTGGAATTTTGGTGCTGACGTTCTTGAGGTTGTGAACGCGAGCGCCCTTGATGGAGATGAAGGAGTTGTTGCCCATCGGTCTACTTGCCGCACCGATCAGGTGCGGTCCGCTAATATCGAAAGATAAGTCAACGGACAGTCTAGTACTTCGGCCGGCTACTGGCAAGAGTCCCCAGTGTCAGCCGTCTTCGACAAGTCGAGGGGGCGTTTTTCGGGATCGGAAAAAGCCGCGGATGAGACGGCTTTTCTTGATGACTCTCGTTGGACAGGTCCAACAGCCGGTCGTCAGCGCACGACGGCACCGCTGCCGGCGGAGACGCCGCCGCTTGTCACGCAAGTCTGGCTGCTCTGGCTGCAGACCAGGCCGTTGCCGCACTGGCGAGTGTCCTGGCCGGAGACGCAGGGCGCGCCGACCTCCAGCTGCGGACCGACACACAACAGGCCGTAGCCGTCGTGGTTGTAGCAGACGCCGCTGTTGCAGTCCTCCGGACCGTCGCAGCCGCTGCCGTCATTGCCGGAGACGCACAGGCCGATCTCCGGCTCTCCGACATCGACGATGGCCCCGTTGTAGCAATGACGGCTGTTGCACTGCGAGTCGTTGGAGCAGAGGCTGCCGTCCTCGCCGTTGGTGCACATATAACCCCCGTCCAGGATGGCGTTCCGACACTTGAATCCCGCACCGAACGTGGCCTCGCAGTCCGAATCGGCCCGGCAGCCATTGCCTCTTTCGGCGTCGATCATGCAGACCCCAGCCTCGACCATGCAGCGCAGCCCGGTTCCGCAGTGCCGATCCTCCGAGCAGTACCCGCCGGCGATGGGACGGGAGCAGACATGCACGCCGAAGTCGTCCAGGCAGACCATGCCACCGCCGCAGTCGCCGTCGGTGTTGCAGGGCGCCCCGACCGCACCGTTCGAGCAGATGCCGCCGGCCCAAATGTTCTGCAGGCTGATGGTCGGATTGATGCCCCGACTGCCCCGGACGACGCGTTCGGCATTGAGTCCGACCGCACCGGCCAGGATGTCCCAGGCACCGGAGACGAAATTGGTGACCGGCAGCAGTCCCTGCCAGTAGTCGGAGACGTCGACGCAGCGTCCACCCCGGCATTCGGCGGCCGAACCGCACTTGACCCCGTTCATGCCGCTGCTGCAGACGCCGGGCAGTCCCGTTCCCAGGGCGTTCGAGGCCTGCTCGAGGACCGTTCCACCGACGGTACGGGAATCGGTCGAGCTGACGGACTCGTCAGTCGCACCGCAGTATCCGCCGCAGCAGCTGGGACACGGACCGAGACCCTGACAGGCGTTGCCGTTGGTCGTGCAGGCCCGGCACTCGTACCCGGCGCCGACCTGACCGACCGGCGAGACCCCGCCGCCGGTAGCCACACCCTCGCCGGAGCCGATGCCGGCCTCGGACACGCCACCGACGCTACCGGACGAAGCGGCCGGAGTGCCCGTGGCAGGAGCGGCGGCACCGGACTGGGGCTGGCAGGAGACAGTCCCCTCGTCGAACCCGGCCATGCCGCAGCTGCCGCCGACGCACTCGGCAATGACCCCCGGGGCGTTGATGTCGGCGACGACTTCGAAGCGCTGCGCCTCGGTCGCGTCGGCCGGAACGTCCTCGCGTTCGACTATGCCGAACCGCTGGCCGCAGGCGTACTGCATCCTGAACAGCTCGCAGCGGACGAACGCCTCCGGCCGCACCAGCGGCACGCGCGGCATCTGCAGACGCACCAGGGCCGGATTGATCGTGTTCAGTATGACGTAGGCGAAGATCACCAAGAGCAGCCCGACCGTACTGTTGACGATCCTATCGCGCGCCTTGCCGGCCCGCCCGGAATCGGCCGCGGTCATCCACTGCACCCCGCCGACCATGATCATGACGGCGGCCAGCACGGCCGCCAGGCCGATCGAGTACCGGTAGGCGTTCTCGACGTACTGGGCCAGGTCGTCGACAACGCTCAGGCTGCCGATCCGGACCGATAGGCGGACCGGCATCGGCCGCGCGTAGCAGTATCCGCGGCCGCTCCGCCCTTCGGTGTCGCAGCGTTCGGGGCAGGCGACGAAATCGCCGTCCGACCGCTCGCAGGCGGCCTGAGAAAAGCAGCCGTAGTTGCCGGTGCAGGTCAGTCCGCTGGCCTCGGCCGTCGGCGCCAGGGCGAACAGCAGCAGCACGGACAGGTTGAAGCCGACCAGCAGGCCGGCGAACGCCGACATGACCCTGAATCCGAATCCACGCCGAACCGATTTGCTGATCATAGAAGTCTGATACGGTTGATGAAGGTCGGACGCGGTCCGACCAGCCGGCCTGGGCCAGCTACTTGGTCATGGCCTTCAGCAGACGGTCGAAATCCGCCTCCGGAACCGAACCCTCGACACGTCGACCGTCAAAGAAGAAGGACGGCGTACCGTGCAGCCCGAGCCGCTCGGCCATGGCACGGTCGCCGTCGACCCGCGCGGTAAAGCGTCCGCTGTCCAGGCAGCGCTCGAACTGGACCTCGTCCAGGCCGACCTCCTGCGCGTACTGAAGCAGGTCGGTCCGGGCCAGCGCCGGAGAGTTCACGTACAGCCGGTCGAAATACTCCCAGTAGCGCATCTGCTCGCCGGCGCACTCCGCGGCCACGGCCGCCAAGTCGGCCAGCGGGTGGATGGCCCGCAGCGGAAAGTCGCGATAGACGAAACGGACCTGATCGCCGTAATGCACCGCCATCCGCCGGAACACGTTCGCCGCCTCCTTGGAGAAGGGGCATTCGAAGTCGCCGAACATCACCACCGTGACCAGTGCCCGTTCGGACGACGGACCGACCGACGGCTCGTCGGACGAGTCGAGCAGCGACTCGATCTCAGACGGCGGGGCCACCAGTCCCCCGCCGGACCTTTCGGTGACCGACAGCGCCGACCGGTACTGCGGCAGCTCGATCATCATCCCCGACTTGATCTGTCGATAGTAATAGAAGACCTTGAACCCGAGCACTGCCACCAGGGCCAGGACGACCAGGAAAACGGCCCAACCGAATATGGCCCATCCCCTGCCCCGGCCCGGATCGCGGCCGGATAGCCAGGCAGCTGAAGCGATTCGATCTTTCATACCAATATAGTATAGCGCAATTTCGTGCCTGAACCTGATCTGAATGGGGATAATAGACGAATCAAAACAGAAAATCTGTCCGTCGCACGAGACCGAAACAAAAAACTGTTCACCAAAAAGCGACCGCTCAAGCGTTGACACCCGGTGCCTGCCGTGATAACCTGACAACAGTTTCACGACTGACCAGACTTTCGCCCGACAATGCGGCGCACAACCAGAAAGATATGAAACTTGCCCTGAACATCGCTCAAATCGTCGTTTCGGTGCTGCTCGTCGCCGGTATCCTGCTGCAGGCCCGCGGAACCGGACTCGGATCCGCCTTCGGCGGCGAAGGCAACGTCTACCGAACCAAGCGCGGACTGGAAAAGGTGCTCTTCCGGTCAACGATCGTGTTCGCCGGACTCTTCTTCGTCCTGGCCCTGGCCAACGTCATCGTCCCGCAATCCTAACCGTGCGCATCTTTCGGACGGGGCCGGCCTGACGGTCGGTCCGACCGAAAATCGCAGGTACATTACTGTGGACTCCAAAATCGCCCGCATCCGCGCGTTCGTCGACCGCGGACGGCAGAGGATCAAAACGCTGCTGGCCGCCAGAGCCGCCCGCAGCAACATCAGTCTCGACCGTCGGCTCGTGCTGAAGCTGTCCGGAAAGAGGCTCCCCTCGGCAGGACAGATCAAGCACCTGCCTCGTTTTCTGTCGCCCAAGGAAAAGACTGCGGTCGGCGTGCTGACCATGATCATCGTGCTGGCCGTCGGCACGATCGGAATACGCTTTGTCGCCTCGCATATCAAGGATGCGCCAGCCGACGGCGGCCAGTACATCGAGGCTTCGGTCGGCGGTCCGCGCTTCGTGAACCCCATCCTGGCCTTCTCGAACGACGTCGACCTGGACATCACCAAGCTGGTCTTCTCCGGACTGATCAAGACCGACAACCGCGGCACGCTGGTTCCGGACCTGGCCGAGTCGTTCGCCGTCGACGAGGACGGCAAGACCTACACCTTCGTCCTGCGCGAGGGCGTGACCTGGCATGACGGGGCGCCGTTCAGCGCGTCCGACGTGGCCGCCACCTTCGGCTTCATCAAGGACCCGTCCTTCAAGAGCCCGCTGTTCTCGCAGTTCCGAAACGTCGAAGTCGAGACGCCGGACGAGCGGACGGTCGTCTTCCGGCTCAAGGAGCCGTTCGCGCCGTTCCTGTCCCTGCTGACCGTCGGCATCATGCCGATCCACCTGTGGCAGGAGGTCATCCCGGAGAACGCCTCCCGGGCCGAGCTCAACGTCAAGCCGATCGGCACCGGACCGTTCCGCTTCAAGAGCTTCACCAAGGACAAGAAGGGAGCCATCCGCTCCTACACCCTCTCCAGGAACAACGAGTTCTACGGCCAGCAGCCGCACCTGTCCGAGATGACCTTCGTGTTCTATCCGGACTTCGACCAGGCGGCCGAGGAGCTCCTGCAGCGCAGGGTTGACGGATTGAGCTTCCTGCCGCTAGAATACCGCGAGTCGGCTGACCGAATCAGCTCGATCCGCACCTATACCTTCCAGCTGCCGCAGTACACGGCCATTTTCTTCAACCAGGACCGAAACCAGGCCCTCAAGAGCAAGGCCGTCCGGCAGGCGCTGGCCATGGCCATAGACAAGGACACGGTGCTGAGCGAGACGCTCGGATACGACGGGATACCGGTCCACGGACCGATCCTGCCCGGCTTCGTCGGTTTCTACCCCGAGATCAAGCGCTACCGGCAGGACCTGGAGGCGGCCGGCAAGCTGCTCGACAATGAGGGTTGGACCAAGGGAGACGACGGCATTCGCAGCAAGAAGCTGGCCGGCGCTGACGGCGAGAAGGTGGACACGCCGCTTTCGATCACCTTGACGACAGTCGACGCAAAGGAGAATATAACGGTCGCCCAGACCATCCAGCGGATGTGGGAGGCGCTCGGCATCCGCGTCGAGACCGAACTCGTCCCGTCGTCGCGGATCCAGCAGGACAAGCTGCGTCCCCGCGACTACGGCGCGCTGCTCTACGGCGAGATCCTCGGCCCAGACCCCGACCCGTATCCCTTCTGGCACTCCTCTCAGAGCGAGAACGGCGGGCTCAACCTGTCCAAGTTCTCCAACCGTCGGGCCGACGAGCTGCTGGAGCAGGCCCGGTCGACCAACGACGCCGAAAAGCGGACCGCACTCTACCAGAAGTTCCAGGACATACTGGCCGACGAGATACCGGCCATCTTCCTCTACAGCCCGAACTACACCTACGCGGTGGACAAGCGGGTCAAGGGCATCGAGACGACGACCATCTTCACGCCGGCCGACCGGTTCACTGACCTGGCCAACTGGTACGTCAAGACAAAAAAGGTTTGGGAATAAAAAACGGCACGCCGCGGTGGTGAAACTGGCATACACGCTAGCTTCAGGAGCTAGTGGGGGCAACCCCGTGCGGGTTCAAATCCCGCCCGCGGC
>JBDRRB010000016.1:0-5733 GCA_043825985.1 bacterium
ACCCCCAATGAATTCGCCATGTCGCATTTGACGTGAAAGAGAACGAGGTCTTGACTTTATCCTCAGCCTTTGCCATCGTTGTACCGCTGGTCCTGACATTCAGGCGGTGAAGAGTTCTCTGACGTTCGCAGGGAAAAGGAAAAAGAGGAAGGTGAGTAAGA
The DNA here is from genome assembly GCA_043825985.1 of bacterium. Taxonomy (GTDB): domain Bacteria; phylum Patescibacteriota; class Patescibacteriia; order SG8-24; family SG8-24; genus UBA1561. The sequence continues at coordinate 162 of JBDRRB010000016.1, forward strand.
TGGAAAGACTGATGTCGCTTCTTCCCGAATTGGCGGTGGTTCTGGGGCTGACCTTGGCGACTTATGGTTTCATCTGGCTGGTCAGGAATAGGCTGTGGCCGGAGAGGTTCAAAAAGCTGACCGTCGACGATGGCCTGAACGAGCAGGCCAGAGAGGTGGTCGAGAAGCACGTCGGATGGTCGCTGCTGGTGGTAACGATTCCGGAACTCAGCAAAAGAATTCTTACTGAGAGTCTGTTGTTCGTCGGACCGTTCGTCGTCCTGTTCGATCGGCCGTCCCTTTCACGGCCTTTCGTGTGGATCGGTCTGACGGTCGTGTCAATCGGATACGGCTATTGGGTAATAAGGAGGAAGACCTCGATGAGTCGTTTGTCTGAGTCCTTCCAGAACGATGTAGGAAAGTTCGTTTCCCTTTGGGGGAAGACCGCTGAATCGAGATCGGCTACCGTCTCGGAAAAATCTCCGGACGACGAGTCTCCGTCCGAAGTGAGTCAGTGGTGGAGGTTTCTGCCGCTCGCCTGCGGGGCGGCCGTCGGATTCTGTTCCGCCTTTGTCGGCGGCTATGTCGGCGTGCTGTACCAGTCGATGTGGCTCGCCATGGGGGCAATTCTGGCAGTAAACGTGCTGTACACCATGGTTGTCGGTGTCGTTGCGTTGGCGGTCATGGTTCTCTGGATCGTGATCCATGTGATGCGTGACAGGAAGCCGGCCTCCGCTCGCAGGTAAAGGACCGAACTCCGCGCTCTACCGGATCAAAAGATCCGGTCTTTTGTTTGCGTCGCACCTCCTCTGGAGTCGGCCCTCGGCCGGCTTTTCTTTTTGGCCGAGGTCTTGCTCTGGGCGGTCGGCTTCTATATCATGCGCTCGATGGACGATTAGCTCAGTTGGTTAGAGCAGTCCGGTGCATGTGCACCGGACTGGGTCGGGGGAACTCGTTGGTATTTTTCGTCCGAGCAAAAATCTACCATGGACGATTAGCTCAGCTGGTTAGAGCATCTCGTTTACACCGAGAGGGTCAAAGGTTCGAATCCTTTATCGTCCACCAGCCTCCGCCGAGTCTTCAGTCGCTTTGCGTCGTCAAGGTTCGGCGAAGGTTGGTCATCATTTAAATATCACCTGTCTATACATATGCAGTCTCAGGCCCCCAAGATTCTACTTTCGGTCGCCCTGACCGCTGTGATCGTCGGTGGCGGCGTCTTCTTCTGGCAGCAGGGTGCCTTCAACCAGTCGGAGACCGAACCGGCCGACAGCCAGCCGGTCACCTGTCAGGAGGCCGAGGAACTGACCGAGCAGGTCGTCGCCCTGCAGGAGGACAACCTGGCGCTGTCCGACCAGCTGACCGGGGAGCGGCTCCGTTCGGCTGTCCTGTCGCGCTTCGACGGCGAGACTTTCGTCTGGCCGAAGGGGGACGTGGCAGGCTGGGTCGGCGGATTTGCCTACACCTCCCGCGAGGGCGGTCAGGACATGTTTCGGGTCGGTCGGTACGATGCGGCCGAGGACGTCGGACTGGCCGAGGGCGGTCGGGTGATGCTCTCTCCGGGGGAGACGTTCGACTACATATACGAGGAGGCACTGGCCGACGGGCAGCGGATCGAGGTCGTCGGCCTGGATCTCGACCGCCTGATCCTGTGGGAGACCGGCGCCGACAACTCGCCCGGTCCGTGCTTCAGCCCCTGGTCGGCCGAGGGCCTGACCTACATCGGACTGAACGACCTGACTCCCGTTCGGTCTGACTACCTGGTCTCCAACACCAAGCTGGAGGAGGTTCGCGCCGAGTCGGAACGCTGCCTGCGCGAACTGTAGTTCGGCCGGAGGAGGTCCTTGCCGGTTTCGGTCGTCGTCGGGGCAGACCGGATCGGCACTCAATCCTTTCGCCCGTTACGGAATTCCATCAGCCGGCCGTTCGGTCGGCTTTCGGTTACGACAGCCGACGGTCGGCAGTTGGTGACCTGGTCGGGCATCTTCTGGTACACTCTAGGTGCGGTGCGTGCCCCTTTGTTCGCTGTTCGGCCGCAGTCTAACTCTCGATTTGGATCATCGGTGCGCATGTCTATCGTCTATCGGGTCGTCGGCGGTCTGGTGCTGATCGGTATCGGCGTGCTGCTGGTGCTGAAGACCGAATGGTTCATGCAGACCTTCGGCCGCGTCGAATGGGCCGAGCGGAAGCTGGGCGACTCGCGCCTCTTCTACAAGCTGATCGGGCTGGCCCTGTGCCTGATCGGGCTGATGGCCATGACCGGTCTCCTGGGCAGCTTCGTTCTGGGAACTGTCGGTCACCTGTTCAGGGCGCCGATCTAGCAACGTTATGGTCTACATACCGACCGGTAGGGAACTGATCGATCCGTTCAGGGTGCTGGAGGAGTCCGGCATCAGGTCCGGCATGACCGTCGCCGACTTCGGCTGCGGCACTCTTGGGCATTATGTCTTCCCGGCGGCCCAGCTGGTCGGTCCGGAAGGTCGCGTCCTGGCCGTCGACATACTCAAGTCGGTCCTCGAGGGCATCGAGAGCCGGCGTAAGATCGAGGGGGCGACCAATGTCGAGACGGTCTGGGGGGACATCGAGCGCGAGAACGGCGTCCGCATCGGCGACGGTTCGGTCGACCTCGGCCTGCTGATCAACAACCTGTTCATGTCCAGGCAGCGTGAGGCGATGGTGCGCGAGTGCGTCCGCTCGCTCCGGCCGGGCGGTCGGCTGGTGGTGATCGACTGGAAGCCGGCCGGCGTCAATTTCGGTCCGGCATCCGAGCAGCGCGTCATGCCCGCGGAGGCACGTCGCCTGGTCGAGGCGTCGGGGCTGCAGTTCGAGAGGGAGTTCTCTCCCGGCAAGTACCACTACGGGCTGATCGGGCTCAAGCCATAGCCTGTTTTAGCGGCCGTTCCCGCTTCGGCGGGTTTTTTGTTTGCTCGGGCGGACCGACGCTGTCCACGGCCGTCTCTTGCCATAAGCCCCGGCTTGGCTTACATTGGAATCCGCTAACATCCAATTCCCGTATGAATTTTTTTGCCGGTTTTGCCCCGTTTTTGGACTACCGCTACTGGCTGAACCCGAGTCCGGTGCCCCTCGGCCCGTCCCTGGTCGGTTCGATGGCCGTCTTCTTCGCCTGGTTCCTGATCGCCGCCGTCGTCCTCTACCTGGTCGCCAGGTCGATGCGCCGCCACGACAGGCTCAAGGCGGACATCTGCCGCCGGGCCGGCAACCTGATGTTGACGGTCGGACTGCTGTCGATGCTGGAGCTGTTCTTCGCCTACGAGCAGGTTCCGGTCCTGGGGATGCGGCTGTGGTTTCTGGTGATCCTGGTCGTGTTCATCGAGTGGCTGGTCAAGCTGGTGGTCTTCGCCGTCCGCGACTATCCGGTGATCAGGCGGCAGGAGGAGGAGCGGGCCAGGTTCGAGAAGTACCTGCCCAAGTCCGCCCGGTAGCTCCGGTCCGATGTCGATCCGCGCGTTGGGCCTGGCCGGGGAGCGGATTGCCGCCCGTTACCTGAGAAGACACGGATACAGGATCGTCGAGCGGCGCTGGAGCTGCCGTTTCGGGGAGATCGACCTGGTTGCCGAGTTCGGTGACGAGGTCGTTTTTGTTGAGGTGAAGACGCGGAGCGGGACGGGCTACGGCGGCGGGCTGGCAGCGGTCGGTTTCCGCAAGTCGGCCCGGCTGCGCGCGGCGGTCTATTCGTACCTGCAGTCGCGCGGCTGGACCGGTCGGCCGTTTCGCCTGGACGTGGTGACGGTCGAGCCGGTTGGTTTCGGTCGGGCACGGGTCAGCCACTACCCGTCGGCGATCGGGGAGGAATAGAGAAGTAGGTCCTGGTCCGGACGCTCTGTCCCGCCACTTCGGGCGAGATTCCTCTGTCAGACGGGGGATGAATGCGGAACGCCCGGCTTCCATTGGGAATTCTTTCGGCATATGCCCGCGACTTTTGATGTTGTTATCCCGTACGACTGACCACGGGTCATGAGATCCGGGATCCACGATTGGTCGGTCGTGGATTCCCGCCGGAGTCTGCCCTCGCGAAGGCGGGGACGGGAATGACTTGTCACCTAAGCTTACCCTCGGTCTTCTCCTCACGACAAAAAAGACGTCTTGACGAGTCAGGTCGTAAGGTCTATAAAGATCCGACGTTCATTGACAGAACGGTCAGGAAAGGAAGGAGGAAGCCGATGATTCCCATGAGGAAGAGTGCGTTCGCAGGTTACTGCGGCGTCGGTCTCGTCGTGTTGTTCTCAGTTTGTGTCCTACTGAATTCGTTGGGTAATCTCATCTGGCCCTGCGAAGAGTATGTTCAGTTCGAGCGAGATCTGGATCAGTATCACCGGAATTATGTTGCTTGGGAACGGGACTGTGAGGTCTGGGAGAGGGATCTGGTTCGCTGGCGTCAGAAGAGAAATCAGTGGCATCGACAGCGGACCGCTTGGCAGCAATGGCCGGAACATAACGCGATAATGTTTCAGCAGCGCCATTTCGAGGAAGCTTTGGCCGGCGTCGGTTCGGTGGAGGCGATCGAGGAAGAAGGTCTTCGGAATTTGGCTGAGGCCATCATCCTCCTGATGCGCCCTGTCACACACATAGAGAGCGAAGGAAGGACCTCGGTAGTCCTCGATGAACGGTCTCGAGCTTTGTTCGTGCTACTGTCGTCCCCTCAGGAAGGTCCATTACTACAGCAATACCTGATTCAGGCCAGTGTGCTGCTTGCACCGGAACGCCTGGCTCGTCTGTTGGGCGGTGATGCGACTGTTATCAAGCCTACGTTGCCGTCTCGTCCGAATCCACCTCAGCATCCAAATCCATTACGAGATAGGCCAGTTGAACCGATTCTTCCGATTCTGTCATCTCAGGTGCCGGCATTCGGTCCGTTGCCTTATCAGGACTCACCGTACTGGTGGTTGATCGTTTGGGCGACAACCTCAATCGTTTTCATGGGTGGCTTCGTCGGATGTGGCTTGATTTTGTACCTGAAAAAGAAAAATCAGGAGTTCCACCCGTTACGGTCCTTTCCCAATTTCATTTTCGGTTGGCTGGTGATGGTCGCTGCTGCACCCGGCTGGATTGTCTTCCAGATCTTTCGGCTACTGTTCAGCGATTTTGATCCTATTTGGTTGCGGATTCGTCGACGATTCAACTGGCAGACCGAGGAAGAAAAGCGGTTCGACTTCTTAGGTCGCTTGGAAGAGATCAAGGTCAAGGCAGAGGAACAAGGCAATAGAATGTTGGCTGATCAGGCTGAGGGGTTGATCTTGCGAGCCAGGGATCGTGGCAGCAAGGAGACCTTGGCTGCTCTCAAGGGAGAGGCCGATAATATCGGTTTGGCCTTGGATGGTCTTGACGAAGCCGATCGGGTCTGACCGCCAATTTGACCCCTGATTAAACAGAGGAGGAGCCTCTACACCGCCCCAATGGGCGGTTTTTCTTTTGTTTTTGGGTCTAACCCTTGCATTGAAACGATCTTCCGTGTATCCTTCTGACTGTTATCTTGTTCCGGTTGGGACTGTCTCGGTTTTATAAGTAGGGGTTTTTGGCTTTCGGGCCGCATCCCGCCAACACAACTGAATAAGTACAATTCGCTATGTCATCGCCA
>JBDRRB010000017.1:0-9323 GCA_043825985.1 bacterium
TCTCGGCAGGGCCTCGGTCAAAAAACCGAAACTTGCTAAGCCCGGGCGCCTTTTGGCGCCCGTCTCGCCGCTCGCCGGCGAGCGGCTCGACCCCGTTCGACTCCCCGTCAACAAGCTACAGAACAAAAGCGCCCCTCCGGTTGGAGGGACACTTTTGTTGGTAGCCCGTAGGGGAGTCGAACCCCTGTTTCCAGGATGAAAACCTGGCGTCCTAACCGTTAGACGAACGGGCCATGAGATTCATTTTACGGCCAAAAGCGTTACGATTGTAGACCGGACAAGGGTCTGAGTCAAGGCGGCTCGGGCCAGACTCGACAGGGACCGATCACTAGTGTATCTTAACTCGACCATGAGAATCCTAGCCATCGAATCTTCCTGCGACGACACGGCCGTGGCCTACCTGGAGGTGACCGACGGCCAGGTTTCGCGTCTCGAGCAGGTCGTGGCCTCGCAGCTGGTGCACGCCAACTACGGCGGCGTGGTGCCGGAGGTGGCGGCCCGCGAGCATTCGGCCAAGCTGCCAGCGCTGCTCAAGGAGTTGGCCCAGCGGGTCGTTGGCACTGCAGATGGTGTGGCATTAGGCGAGGTCGTCGATCTGGTGGCCGCGACAGCCGGTCCAGGCCTGGCGACTTCGCTGCGGGTCGGACTGGATACGGCGCGGGCGCTGGCCGCGGCCTGGGGCAAGCCGTTCCGGGCGGTCAACCACATCGCCGGACACATCGCCGCCAACTGGCTGCCGACTATAAATGGACCTTCGCCGCTCGAAAATGTAGAAGGTGTTTTTCCGGCCGTGGTCCTGGTCGTCTCCGGCGGGCACACCGAACTGCAGCTGCTGCGCGGCGCGAAAGATTTCGAGCTGCGCGGCGCGACCCTCGACGACGCGGCCGGCGAGGCCTTCGACAAGACGGCCAAGCTGATCGGCCTCGGCTATCCGGGCGGTCCGGCCATCTCGCGCACTGCGGCGAATGGCGATCCGAAGACCTTCGACTTTCCGCGGCCGCTGCTCGGCTCGGGCGACGGTCGGTTCTCGTTTTCCGGACTGAAGACTGCGGTGCGCTATTTCGTGGAGAAGGACCGGTCGCGCTTGAGCGATCCGCAGTTCATGGCCAACCTGGCTGCTTCGGTCGAAAAGGCCATCGTCGAGGTGCTGGTCAGCAAGACTGTCTGGGCGGCCGAATCGCATCAGGTGAAGACAGTGCTGCTGGCCGGCGGCGTGGCGGCCAACCGTGAACTGCGGCGGTTGTTGCGAGCGGGATTGGCCGAGCGGTTGTCCGATGTGCGACTGGTCGAGCCGCCGATCGAATACTGCACGGACAATGCAGCGATGATCGCCATGGCGGCAGTTTTGGATGAAGGTCAGGATGACTGGAAAGAAACAGAGGCTGATCCGAACTGGGAGTTAGGAAGAACAAAGGAATAATCCCAACCAAAACATGTCATCCCGGACGACCACCGCAAGGCGGGAGATCCGGGATCCACGGTCGATCGTGGATTTCCGCCTTCGCCTGCTCCGATGAAAATCGGAGCGGGAATGACAATACTTTTATGGCCAAGAGAGATATCAGTAATTTGTCTGACCTGCAGGCACTAGTCCACGACATTGCGGCCGAGCTTCGGGGTGGGGAAGTGCTCGGGTTGGTTGGCGACTTGGGCACGGGCAAGACCACTTTCACCCAGTTGTTGGCCAAGGAACTGGGCGTGACCGTCGAGGTGAAGAGTCCGACCTTCGTATTGGTCCGCGAATACCCGACCGGTTCGGAGGTCGGTGAACGCGGCATCAACCAGCTGGTGCATGCCGACGCCTACCGCCTGGAGGACGAGTCCGAGCTGTGGGGGATCGGGTTCGGCGATCAGGCCGGTGAGCCGTCGACAGTGACCGTAGTTGAGTGGGCCGACCGCGTGCCTGGCCTGCAGCATCTGTCGGGTTATCGTGAGCTGCGGTTTTCGGTCGGTGTCGACGGGCGGAGGCTCGTGGACATCAACTAGAATCAGGACGGTTCGGGCAGGTGATTGACCCGATTCGGAATTCACGCTACCTTAGGACGTCCGGACATGCCGGATGAAGTTCCTTTACGCAATGTTTCGACAGGAGGTGACTGATGCAGTGGTACCTGGCCGCGGCGGCGATCGTCGTGTTCTGCCTGGTCATTATTCGTCCCTATCATCGGGAGGAGGCCCGGCGAGAGGGACGGGAACCGCTGACCATCGTCGAGGCCGGTCGGCCGGCCGACCCGAACGTTCCGTACGTCTGGGGATTTCTGAGCCGGAAAAAGTCGCCGCCTGCGATCCGTCCCGGCCGGCCGTATCCCGGGGAGGTGTCGACGGATAGCCTGCGGCTGCTGAACGACTGTGCGGCCGCGACCGACGTCCCGGCTGGTCTGCTGTATGCGGTCTGGACCGAACGTTCGGGACGGACCGTCAGCAGCTGGTCACCGGACGACTCGTGGCCGACGGTTCCGGCGCTGGTCTCGTCGCCGCGCTTCTGCGGCCGCTGTCGCGCCGCAACGTGCTCCGAGGCGTCATCGTCCGTCGGGTCCATCTGCGCCCAGCAGCGGCGGAACGGCCAGCCGGCCTGCGATCCGGGACGGATACGGGTCAGGCCGGACTTCACCGTCGGTCCGCTGGGGCACGATCCGCGCGATGCGGTGCGCCGTCAGCCGGACGGCAGCCTGGCCTGGGCCGAGTATGTCCGGGACTTCGACGACGACGGGGTCTGGGATCCGCACGACCTGCGCGAAGCCATGCTCTCGGCCGGACTGCGGCTGTCCGGGGACCACTCCGCCGCGCTCCGGCGCGGAGATCCTGATCCGGCAGCCTGGCAGACGGCGATCGACTCGTACCTGCTCGGTACCGGCACGGACGGCCGGAGCGGCACGCGCATTCGTGACCTGTGGGCCGACTGGTGTTCGGTTCCCGGCCGCTGCCGCTGACCGGACCGCGGAGTTCTTTTCTTCAGCTCGACGACGGGTGCCTTGGCCGCACCCGTCTTTTTTTTGCGCGGCTTATGCTCGTCGTCCCGAGCTGGTAGAATCCGTTATGGACAGGCGGTCGCCTGGCCACGGCGAGACTTAGCCAAGACAGATATGACCAACATGGAGAAACGCGGGACCGCGATCGGTCAGGCGGATATGGGCAGTGCCGACCCGAAGCCGGAATCCGGACCGGGGTTCGTGGTGCCCGAGTCCGAGGTCAGGATCGAGTTCGCGCGGTCGTCCGGTCCGGGCGGGCAGAACGTCAACAAGCGGGCGACCAAGGCCGTACTGACCTGGAGCGTCGGCCTGTCGTCCGCCTTCGACGACCGGCAGAAGGACATGATCCGGGCGGCGCTGGCCAACCGCATCAATGCCGACGACGAGATCGTGCTGGCCGCCCAGACGGAACGGTCCCAGTCGCAGAACCGCGAGGACGTCCTGCGCAGGCTGAACGAGCTGGTCGCGGCGGCGGTCACGCCGCAGAAGCCGCGTCGGCCGACCCGACCGAGCCGGGCCGAACGCGAGCGGCGGCTTGAGGAGAAGTCCAAGGTCAGCCGGAAGAAGGCCCTGCGCAAGGGCGACCGCGACGAATGGTGACACTCCCTCCCGGACGGAAGACCTCCCGAAACCAAAAGCCGGCCCGCCGTGGGCCGACTTTTATTTTCTGTCTGGCGTCCCGGTCCCTATTCCTATTCCGCGACGCTGAACACCTCGCCGACCGAGGTCAGCCCGTCGAGCGCCTTCAGCAGCCCGTCCTGGACCATGGTGATCATGCCCTGCTTGACGGCGATGTCCTGCATCTCGTATTCCGACACCTTCTCCGACAGGATGACCTTCTCGATCTCCGGCGACATGGCGAAGATCTCGTAGATGCCGACGCGTCCGCGGTAGCCGGTGCTGTTGCAGTCCTCGCAGCCCTGCCCGCGCCAGAACTTGAGCGCGTTCAGGTCCACCTGATAGCCGGAGTTCGGCGGCAGCGCGCCCAGGATCGACTGGACCCGGCTGAGGGCGGTCGCGTCGAGCGAGTCCTCGGTCTTGCACTTCTCGCAGATCCGACGCACCAGCCGCTGGCCGATCACCGCGTTCAGCGCCGGCGCCAGCAGGAACGGCTTCACGCCCATCGACAGGAAGCGGGGGATCGCTCCGGCGGCGCTGTTGGTGTGGATGGTCGAGACGACCAGGTGACCGGTGAGCGCGGCCTGGATCGCCACGTCCGCCGTGTCGAGGTCGCGCAGCTCGCCGACCATGATCACGTCCGGGTCCTGGCGCAGGATCGACTCGAGCCCCTTGGCGAAGGTGTAGTCCTTGCTGCGGTCGATGCCCGACTGGCTGATGCCCTCGAGCTTGTACTCGACCGGATCCTCGAGGGTGATGATCTTGGTCTCCTCGTCGTTCAGCTTGTTCAGGATGGCGTACAGGGTGGTCGTCTTTCCCGAGCCGGTCGGTCCGGTGGTGATGATCATGCCGTTGGGCCGTTCGGTCTCCCGCTTCAGGTCCTCGAAGGCCTTGCCGCGCACACCCAGGTCCTCGAACGACAGGCCGATGGTCGACGGCTTGAGCAGGCGCATGACGATCGACTCGCCGTAGGCGGTCGGCAGCGTGCTGACGCGGACGTCGACCTTCTGGTTTTGGGCCATGAAGATGGTGAAGCGCCCGTCCTGCGGCACGTCGGTGATGTTGATCTTGAGGGCCGACACCAGCTTGAAGCGGTTGACGATCCGCGGCCACATCTCCTTGCTGACCGACGCGACCTGCTGCAGCACGCCGTCGATGCGCAGGCGGACGACGACCTGTTTCTCCTCGGCCTCGATGTGGATGTCCGAGCTGTTCGAGTCGAGCGCGGCGGCGATCACTAGCGCCACGAAGTCGGTCGTGCTGACCTTCTGCACCAGCGCGTCGAGGTCCTTGAGCGTGGTCATCTGCTGGCGGAAGCGCTCGATCTCCTCCGGCGTGATCTCGACGCCCTTCACGACCTTCTTGGTCTCCGGCAGCGCGTCGTAGAGACGTTCGGCCCGCTCGAAGCTGTGGGCCGAGATCATGTAGACCCTTACGTTCCCGTGGGTGCGTTCGGCCACCTGAAACTTTATCTCCTCGATGGCCGGGCTCTTTGGGTCGACCGCGCCGATCCGGACCTCCTCGCCGGAGTACAGGAAGCACAGCGCCAGGTTCTTTTTGGCCTGCTCGCGCGGCATCAGCTGCAGCGCCTCGGGCGAGATCGGGAATCCCTCCAGGTTGATGTACTCGAAGCCGAGCGCGGCGGCCTGGGCGGCGACTTCCGCCTCTTTCTCCTTGAGGCGGATCAGCTTCATCTTCTCGTCGAACTTGTCCTGGGCCGACGGGCTGCCGGACGGACCGGTCGGCTGGTTGTTTTTCCTCAGAAGGTCTTCGATGGATGCCATAGGCCCTAAGTATACCATTTTTAGCTTAATTTGGCCAAACGGTGCCGGTCCGGCTTGGGGCTTTCGACCAGCCAAAAATCCCGCCGGAGCGGGATTTTCCGCTTTGGTGTCGGTCTGCGGTCAGCCGCGCAGCTTGTCCTGGAACCAGGAGACCAGGCGCATGACCTTGGGGACGTGGGTGCCGCGGCCGGACAGGCGGATCCAGAGCAGGGTCCAGCAGGACACCTGGAAAGTGGTGGCGAACGATCCGATGAGCGCGATCACCGCCAGGAGCGCGATTGCCGTGACCGAGGTGATTATGGTCAGCATCGTCATCGACTTGACCAGCGCGGCGAACATGAACAGGAAGATCAGCGGTACGGCCAGCACCATGGCCGCGAACAGCGCCAGCACCGCCAGTCCGGCGTTGATGAGCAGCAGGACGATCACCATCTCGATGTTGACCAGCCAGTGGCGCTTCAGCACGCGCAGCCCGTCGGCGACCGCCGGCACGACCGGCAGGTTCTCGATCACCGCCGAGTTGGTGGCGTAGACCGACACCAGCGACACGACGACCGCCAGAGCGGCGCAGATGACGAACGACAGCAGGTAGAAGAATCCGGCCACGACCGACTTGTCCCTCAGCTGCTGCAGCAGGGTGGCGCCGGCCAGCAGGAAGGCGATGGCGACGATCAGCTTGGCCGTGACGTTCAGGACGAACACGCGCAGCGCCGCCGACTGGCCGATCCTGAACCCGTCGGCCAGTTTCGGCCGGCCGCCGCGTTCGATCTTGCGGATGCTGCCGATGAGCGCGCCGACCGCCGTCGACACTATCCAGGCGAAGAGGGCGAAGAAGACGACCGTGGCCAGCCCGAAGATCAGGAGCGACACCGCCGGGTTGGGGGACGTGGTCAGGATGACGTGGAGCGTGGCGAAGCCGGGGAGTATCGCCCAGGCCGACTGGCCCGATCCGGCGACCACGGCCGGCAGTCCGCCGCTCAGCCGGTCGTGCAGTCCGAACAGGATGTCGGTCACGCCGCCGAAGCCGGCGAAGGTGGCGAAGAAGCCGAAGACCCACAGGTGACGGTGGGAAATCGACAGCCGCCAGGCGTCGATCAGTATCTGGCGGTAGAAAGGTAGGGCATCGTTTTTTGGTGGCATAGTCCTCCTGATGAGCCCGGGCCCTGGCCCGAGTCGGTTCCCGTTTGAACACAGGCAATCTACCATTTTTCGTCGCCGCGGACCAGCATAAATCGTTTCGTTTCGGCCGGTGCGTGCCGCGGAAACGATTTCGTTTTCGCCTGATGGTCGGTTCGGCGCGGCCGTCGGCGGATCGGGACGTCCCGCGAAAAAAGCCCCGCCGCAGGGCAGGGCTTTCCGGCTTCGGTCTTTGGCTCCGGCTATTTCGGCTGTTCTTTTTTCCCGAGCAGCGTCTCGAACTCCTCCTTTTCGATCGTCTCCTGCTTCAGGAGCAGCTCGACGACCTTCTCCAGGTCGGCCCGGCGTTCGGCGATGATCTCGGTGGCGGTCCGCTTGGCGCTTTCGATCAGGTCGCTGATCTCGCTGTCGATCAGTTCCGCGGTCTTCTCGCTGTAGTCGCGCTCATGGTGGATCTCCTTGCCCAGGAACACCATCTCTTCCTTCTCGCCGTAGGTGCGCGCGCCGAGCTTGTCCGACATCCCGAAGTCGGTCACCAGCCGTCGTGCCAGCCGGGTCGCTCCGCGCAGGTCGGACGAGGCGCCGGTGGTCAGGTTCTCTCGGCCGAAGATCTCCTGTTCGGCCACGTAGCCGCCTAGGGACATGGCCAGGTCGGCCAGGAACTCGGCCCGACGGTGCATGCGTCGGTCCTCGATCGGCAGCTTGAGCGTGTACCCGGCGGCCGAACCGCGCGAGATGATCGATATCTTGTGGATTGGGTCCGCATCCGGCAGCCGGTGGGCGACCAGCGCATGTCCGGCCTCGTGGTATGCGGTCACTCGACGTTCGTGCTCCGACAGCAGGAAGCTCTTGCGTTCCGGTCCAAGCAGGACCTTCTCGATGCTTTCGGTCAGTTCGCTCATCGAGATCTTGTTCTTGTTGCGCCGGGCGGTCAGGATGGCGGCCTCGTTCATTAGGTTCGCCAGGTCGGCGCCGGAGAAGCCCGGCGTGCGCTCGGCGATGCGGCGCAGGTCGATCCCGCCCTCGAGCGGCTTGCCCTTGGCGTGGATCTTGAGGATGGCCTCGCGGTCGTTGATGTCCGGCTCGTCCAGCACCACGCGGCGGTCGAAGCGGCCCGGGCGCAGGAGCGCCGGGTCGAGCACGTCCGGCCGGTTGGTCGCGGCCAGCACGATCACTCCCTGGTTCGGGTCGAAGCCGTCCATCTCGACCAGGATCTGGTTGAGCGTCTGCTCGCGCTCGTCGTGCGATCCGCCCAGTCCCGATCCGCGCTGCCGGCCGACCGCGTCGATCTCGTCGATGAAGACGATGCACGGCGCGTTCTTCTTGGCCTTGGCGAACAGGTCACGCACCCGCGAGGCGCCGACGCCGACGAACATCTCGACGAATTCCGATCCGGAGATGTGGTAGAACGGCACGTTGGCCTCTCCGGCCACGGCCCGCGCCAGCAGCGTCTTGCCGGTGCCCGGGCTGCCCATCAGCAGCACGCCCTTGGGGATCTTGGCGCCCAGCGCGATGAATTTCTTGGAGCTCTTGAGGAACTCGACGACCTCGGACAGCTCCTCCTTGGCCTCCTTGGCGCCGGCCACGTCCTTGAACGTAATCCTGTCCTTGGAGTTCTTGGGTATCTCGCGCGCCGACGACGAGCCGAACGACATGGCCCGGCTGTTCGCGCCCTGAACCTGGCGCATCATTATCCAGAGGAAGACGCCGATCAGCAGGAAGGGGAGCATGAACGGCAGCAGCAGCCCGAGCCAGTAGCCGAACCCGCCTTCCTTCTTTATTTCGACCTCGACGCCGGCCATGGCCTCGGGTGAGACTTGGTAGTTGGAGAGAAGCGAGGTGAACGACTCGCCGGCCTCCTTGTGCGTCCGTTCCTTGGTTCCGTCCTTGAGCTCGACCGTCAGCTCGTCGCCGCTGATCGAGACGGACCGGACCTCGCCGGACTCGATCTGGGCGACCAGCTGGCTGACCTGGACCTCGCTGGCCTGGTCCTCCTTGAGGCTGTAGGCGCTCAGCGCGGCGGCGATGGCCAGGAAGACAACGATCGAGATGATGAGGTTTTTGGTCAAATATTTCGTAACGTTCTTCATAGTTTTTGCGGTACTAGGAGGGCGGGTCCTGGGCGGGCGAATTGCAACCACCTTCGCGAGTCGTTTGCTCATCGTACCTTCTAGTACGATTCGCTGCACGACTCACTCCAGGTGGCCACACTTCATCCCTCCCAGAACCCGTATGGTTCCGGAGGGTCGGGTTAAGCCGATCCGTCAATTTAAGGAGAAAAAGCTGTTTCCGTTGCGGATCAAGTCTACTGTACGGAAAGTACGATTAGTATAGATGAGAGGGAAAGTCAAGGGAAGCAGCCCAAAATAGGCCTTGATACGGCCGAATTACACTGTCTTCGTTTTTTGGAGAGGTTCACTGCCACATATTAGTGGCAGGAGAAGTATTTTGTCATCCTCGGGCTTGGCCCGAGGATCCACGATCGATCGTGGATTTTCGTCGGAGCCTGTCCCCGCGAAGGCGGGGCAAGAATGACAGACCAGAGGGCGTTGGGCGGTATTAATATTGTCATTGCGAGCGAGCGCAGCGAGCGTGGCAATCCCATACGTATCGCTGATTCCGGCGGGATTGCCACGGTCAGTCACTTCGTTCCTTCCCTCGCAATGACAAGTATAAAAGCGTTTTCTCACCTGTCCCTTTGGTACTAGGTACGTCGGTGCCGGGTGACGAAAACCAAAAGCGCCGACCAGAGGAGGGTCGGCGCTTGAGAAGAGCGGCAGGGAGTCACGTTCTCCCTGCCGGCGTCGTCGGTAGG
>JBDRRB010000018.1:0-83156 GCA_043825985.1 bacterium
AAGCAAGCAACGCGGGTTCGATTCCCGTACCCCGCTCCAGCCAAAAAACATAGGCCACCTTAGCTCAGCTGGCAGAGCAATGCTTTCGTAAAGCAGAGGTCCGGGGTTCGATCCCCCGAGGTGGCTCCATGAGAGACTCCCGCGAAAGCGGGAGTCTTGCGTTACAGGGCCACCGAAGGAGGATCGAACGGGTAGAGTTGAACCACGGGAAGAACTAAACCGCTTCAGTCCAACCCAACGAGACCAGCGAAGCACAGATATGCCGGGGCGACAATGCCTGATAACCCGGATCCCAGGTCCACCCTTCGTCCTGCGGACTACGAAGTGGCAGGCAAGCCCGGGACGACAAACAGGAAAGTGGAACGGCAAATTTCTTTTGTCATTGCGAACGAGCGGAGCGAGTGTGGCAATCCCGACCATAGGCTGAAAGGCGGCCATTACACATCCGACGGGATCGCCACCCACCTTCGCTGAAGCTTCAGTGGGCAGGCGTTCGCTGACGCTCCCTCGCGATGACAAATGATAGGAGGCTGTCGTCCCGGAAGGCTGAACCGAGCGAAGGCTATCCGGGATCCAGAACCGTTTCCGCTTTCGCCTGGTCCCGACCCCCCGGACTGAGATGACACAAAAAAGATGGCGACTCCATAAGGCACAAGGCAAGATCTGACCCCGCAGACAAAAAGGTCGGCACCCGCAGGCACCGACCCCCGATCAGCCGCGGCTAGATCTTGATGTACTCCTTGACCCGAGCCTCGTCGACCTTGGCCCGGATGTGCTCGCTGGCGTCCGGAGCGGAAATCAGGATATGACGTGCCTTGACCTCGGTCCGCTCTCCGTCGACGTCCTTGGTCTCGTCGACCAGGATGATATGCCAGCCGTACTCGGTCTCGACCAGGTCGCTGACCTGTCCCGGCTCGAGCGAGAAGGCGGCCTCCTCGAACGGCGCGACCATCTGCCCGCGGGTGAACCAGCCCAGGTCGCCGCCTTCAGCGCCGGATGACGTGTCGTCGCTGTACTGCTTGGCCATCTCGCCGAAGTCGGCGCCCTCGCGCAGCTGGCGCAGCACGTCCTCGGCCTCGCGCAGCTCCTCCGAATCGGCCCGCAGGGCCTGTCCGAGCTTCAGCTGCAGCAGGTACGGAACCAGCACCTTGGCCTTGAACTTGGCCGGACCCCAACCGTAGAGGAGATCCAGCTCCGCCTCCACCTTGTCCTCGCCGCCCATGCCCGTGACGAGCTTGCCGTATTCCTCGGCGACGTCATCGCTCGTGACCGCCACGTCGAGCTTGTCCGCCTCCTGCCCGAGAACGGTGGAGTAGATGAGACGGTCCAGGGCATTGCGCTCGATCTCGCTGTCAGCCGGCAGGCTGGCCGGATCGCCGCCCTCCGCGACCTGCTGGTCGAAGAACCGCCGCAGGGTAGCCGCATCCTCGATCAGGTCGGAATAGCGCAGGCTCTCGCCGTTGACCATGGCCACCGGGAACGGGGCCACGCTGACGACCCTCTTCACCATCGGACCGTCCCAGCCGAGCCTGTAGATGCCGACCGTAAATAGAACGACAAGGCCGACCGCCAGGACCACGATGGCCGTGATCAGGCCGGTGACTATCGCCTTGATCGCGCTGCCGGACTTGCGCTCGACATCGCTCACTTCCGCTGGTTCTTCCATATGTTTACTCGTGTGGAAAAAGGTATCTTATCCATTTATGGTAGTTGGAAACCGATTCTCCGGCAACCTGTCCCGCGGCCCGGTCCGGCTCGTTCCGACCGACGGCCTGCGGCCCGCCGAATTCTCCCCCTTGGACGACGACCACGCTCTCGCCCGGACGCCGCATGTTCAGCTTGAGCCGGGCCTCGCGCTCGAGCATGGCCGAACCGGACAGCCGGTCGGCGGCCCGCGAAAGCTCGACGTTGCGGGCCTCGAGGGTCTCCACCTGCTCGTTCAGCCTGGCGACCTCGCGGTCCATCCCCCGGCTGCGCAGCAGCTCGCCGGTCAGCCCCCAGCCGATCAGCGCCGCGATGCCGAGGTTCAGCGCCAAGACCCGGCGCAACCTCATGGTCCGCCAGAACCCGTTTCGCTCGGTCGGCTTGCGTCTCATCTCGGATTCGGTGAAGGCCCTACCTGGACCGGGACTTACCTCTGGCCGGAGCGCGACTGACGTCGTCGTCATCCTCGGCCATGATCTCGTCGAGCGCGTCGGCCGATGGGCGATGCCCGTCACTGCCGTCGCCGTGACGCACCGCATCCTGCAGCGCGACCAGAAAGGCGCGGGCCTCGGCGTTGCTCAGGTCGGCAGCCGAATCCAGCAGCCTGGCCACCCGCTGGCTGTGCAGGCCGTCGGTGACATCGGGCCGGCTGGCGGCGGCCGTCTCGGTGATCAGGTGATGGACCTCCTGCGGACGGCGCACGGCAGGCAGTTCCAGGTTTACCTGCGATCCGGCGGTCTGGACGACGACCGTCCCGTAGCGCAGGACCGTCCCCCAGAATCCGGGCACAGAAAACGACACGTCCTGCAGCTTGTCGTAGGGAGCCTCGGAGACCGTGTGGCGGAAGAACCCGCGCTGGTCGACGTCGATCACCCGTCGGGTGGTGACGATGAAGACGTTGCGGTCCCACTCGAAGTACAGGCGGAAGGTATAGACGATCCCGACCAGTTCGGACAGCGCGAAGGCCACCAGCCCGTAGGTGCGCAGCGAGAACAGGGGCAGCATGAAGAAGAACGGCGCCACGACCAGCAGCCCGGCCAGCGCCAGTTGGGGCAGGCGCACCAGCCAGAGGGAGCGGACCACCCGCAGCACCGACTCGTCGTCGTTCAGCCTGACGATTCGTTCGATGTTCATGACGTTCTTCGGTCAGCGGCCGGCCGGTCCAGGCGCGCGCGGATGGCGCGGCGCAGTTCGGTCCGGTCGTCCCAGGGAATCTTGCGGCCGCCGGCGACGACCATGGCCTGCTCGCAGCCCTTGCCGGTCACGAGCACCAGGTCGCCGTCCTCGGCCAGGTCGACGGCCTTGCGGATCGCCTCCCCCCGGTCGAGGATCTCGAACAGGTCGACGCCGTCGCGCTTGCCGCGCTCACGCGCGCCGGCCGCCACGTCGCGGATGATGGCCGACGGGTCGTCGTCGTACGGATCCTCGTTGGTGACGATCACCACCTGGGCGCTGTCCGCCGCCAGCCGGCCCAGAACCGGACGCCGGCCGATGTCGCGTCCGCCGCCGCAGGAGCCCAGCACATGGATGACGCGCCGCTTGGGGATCAGGTCGACGACCTCGTACAGCTTGCGGAACGACTCCGGCTCGGGAGCGTAGTCGACGATCGCGCCGAACGGCTGGCCCTCGTCGATGCGCTCGATGCGGCCCGGCACCGGCGGCAGGCGGCGCAGCGCGTCGGACATCGCCGACAGGTCCAGACCGTAGGCCAGTCCGACGCAGACGGCAGCCAGGGCGTTTTCGACGTTGAACCGGCCGGGCATGGACAGCTCGAACCTGACGTCACGGATGAAGAAGGTCGACTTGGCGGCGCCGACGGACAGCCCGTCGACCGCCACCGTCTCGACGCCCTCGCGTTCGCGCGGACGTTCGCCTTCGACCTTGGGGACGAAGAAGCCGATCTTGCGGTCGGCCGCGAACCCGAGAAAGTAGTCGGCATGCTCGTCGCCGAGATTGGCCACGATGACCTTGGGGACGGACCGGCCGTCCCGGAACTTGCGCCGCTCACGCGACAGCTTGGCGAACAGCCGACCCTTGGCCCGACGGTAGTTGTCGAAGCCGCCGTGCGACTCGATGTGCTCGGGCGTGAGGTTGGTGAAGACCGCCGCGTCGTAGTTGATGGCGGAATGCCGGTGCTGCCGGATACCCTCGGAGGACGTCTCGACCACGGCCAGCGAGCAGCCGGCGTCGACCATCTGCCGCAGGAGGGACTGCAGGCGGAAACGGCCGAGCATGGTCATCTTGGTGTCGTTCAGCCACTCGCGGTCGGCGACCTTGAAGTTGGCGGTGGTGGTCAGGCCGACCCTGCGGCCGGACGACTCGAACAGGCGGGCGACGATGTTCGCGACCGTGGACTTGCCGTTCGTGCCGGTGACGCCGATCACGAGCATCCGTTCCGACGGGCGGCCGTAACGGACCGCGGCCAGCCAGGACAGGAGGCGGTGATACAGATCCAAAAAAGACGCCGGCAGCAATTTTTTGAGCGCAGCCTTAATCATGGCCAAATCGTAACACGTCGGAGATGGCTTGGAAATCGCTTCAGCTGGCTTCAAAAAGCGAGATTAATAGGCCGAAAACAAAAATAAAACGGCCTGACTAGCCATTTTTGACTGGTATTTTAGCCTATTTCAGCTAAAAAATAGTTATTGACAGGCTTTAGGTGGTAAGATAATATTGTTCATTCGGCTCTTTTAGTTCTTTCTTCGAGGGGAAGGAGAGAAAGGCAAGGAAAGGAGGGAGATATGATTTCTCCCAAAACGGCGTACGAACCGACAATAGAGCATTGGCGAAATGTACCGTATCGACGTAGATGCGGAAAAGGAAACTAAATAAGTATCCGTGCTCATCTGCGAAGAAGCCTTAGGCTTCTTTTTTATTGTTGACCCCAAAGTTTGTCAAAAATCGCAACAAAAGTATCTGCCACAGATTGATCCTCGACCAAAAAACCAGCCGGCCTACCAAGGAAAGAAAGAAATGTAACCTTTCTACCGTAAATTATAATCTCACTTTTAATATCAAAGCTCTGTTTATCAATAAATTTACTTTCACTCTTTCCATCATCTTTAGGAAATATTTTTCCCGCTGATGCTGTATAAATTGTTTTTATCTTAAATTTCTTCCCTATCAAGGAACGGGTGTTGTCTTTCTCATCATCATCGTTCCAAAACTTAGTAACCTCATCTATCGGAACTATTTCTCTAATTGTTTTGACGTCAGTTCTCAGCACATCATTACGTAATGCTCTAACCCCTTCTACTCCTTCATAATAGCTAACATTCGGAGGGTTACTTGAAAAAGACTGAAGGGCCCTAAAATCCTTAATTTTTGTCGTCACGGATTTTGCTCTCTCTTCCAAATCTCTTTTTTTCTTTTCCAAAATCGACAAAAGCTGTTCTGGATCTTCAGCCGTAAAAAATCTCTTCTTGCCCTTGGTGAAAGAGCTAACCAATCCTTGTTCCATCAAAGACTCAATCATTACATAGGTGGTTGATCTTTTTTCTTCAGCTTTATTGGCAATTTGTTGAGCAGTAGAGGGACCTAATTGAAGGCTAGCCAAATAAACCCTAGCCGCTTTATCGCTAAGACCAAAATCGATTAAATCTTTAACTAATGAGACTTCCATATTCGAATTGCAAAATTCAAAAAATCTAAAAGCCAATCTAGTTCAACAAAACTATATTGGGGTACCTTTTTTCCAAAAAACCTCGAACATCATCTTTATGGAGTCAAAGATTTCCCTATTTTTTACAACAAGAATGGTTAAATCTTTTCCATAAACAACAAAAGCAACTCTATTATCATACAAAACGATCTCTGAATTAAAAGGAAACTCTTCCTTATTTATAACCCGTTCTTTACATTCCGGATTCGGCTTCAGCAAAACATCAGCAGAGACAAAAGACAAAGATCTAATAGATAGCTTCCTCACTATCTTTTTTCTAATATCATAGTCAACTATTGAGGCGGGCAAATTTTCTAAAGATCTAGAAGGTGAAGTCATCTCTAAAACTTCGGTACCCTTATTTAAAGATAAAATTTGAGTTTGGTACTCAAGAAGGCCATCAATGCCCTCAAAAATTTGAATCTCTGGTTTTTCCACCGATGAAACTTTTTTTGCCTTAACCTTCTCTCTTTCAACAAAATCACTAAAGAACCTTTCTCTTTTATCCAACTCCAACCTTTTATTCTTGAGAACGTACAAGAACTGCTCCGGAGAGCTAGCCGTAAACATCTTTTTCTTCCCCTGCAAAACCTGAGACATCAAGCCGCGGCGGGTCAGGGACTCGATCATGATGTAGGTGGTCGGCCGGTTGACCAGCGCCTTGACGGCGATGTTCTGGGCAGTGGCCGGACCCAACTCCAAACCAGCCAGGTAGACCCGGGCTTCCTTCTCGGACAGGCCGATCTCGATCAGTTCCTTGACCATCCTCTCGTCCATAACGCCTCTCAGGTGTCAGAACATTGACGCCTTTTCATATCATCTAGACCGCCAAAAGTAAAGGCTACCGCCTTAAGACAAAAAGGACTCGATGGCCGACCAGACTCCGGCCGCGGTTCGTCCCCAGGAAAACTCCTTGGCCCGTTCCAGCCCGGCCGCCGACAGCCTCCGCCGCAGTTCCGGATCCCTGGCCACGGCCACCAGCCGCTCCGCCACGGCCTCGGGCGTCGCCGCGGCGGCATAGTCGGCCGCCCCTCCCCCGACCTCCCCGAGCGAGGTCGTGCGCAGCGTCACCACCGGCGTGCCGCAGGCGAAGGCCTCGACCACCGGAATTCCGAACCCCTCATAGCGCGACGGAAAGGACAGGGCCAACGCGCCGGCGTACAGATGCGGCAGGTCAGCCGCCGCCGTGTAGCCCAACTCCAGCACCTCGTCGCGCCAACGTGGGTCAAGCCCGCCGAACTCTTCCTCTGCCCCCCGTCCGCGCTTGCCGGCCAAGACCAGACGGCAGTCGACCTCGTTCCGGGCCAGAGAGAACGTCCGCAGCAGCAGACCCAGATTCTTTTTCGTCTCCAGACGACCGACGAACAGGAAGTACGGCGGCTTAATTTTCAGCCGCTCCAAGCAAGCAGACGTTTCGGTAACATCAAGACCGGAACGAAACTCCATCGGGTCGTATCCCAGATGAGCGACGACGATCCGCTCCGGCCGCGCACCGAACAGCCGCACGATCTCGCCCTTGGAGAACTCGGAGACGGTCAGGAGCGCGTCGGCCCAGCGCACGGCCAGCCAGGTGAAGAGCGCCAGGAAGATGCGGCCGTGCGGCGAGTAGGCGTCGCGTTCGGTCATGAAGGCCACGTCATGCAGCGTGGTGACCGACCGGCGCGGACGGATCGGCGGCAGCACGTGGGCCGGCACGTACAGCAGGTCCGGCGGACGGACCAGCATCTCCCAGGACAGCCGCAGCTGGGTCCAGAGGCGACGCGGCGGCCACCCCAGCACCCGGCTCGACCAGTTCAGCGGCAGCTCCTCCAGCCCGTCCCGGAGCGGCTCGCGCGAATACAAAATTACCCGCACGTCCGGCGGTACGATCGGCTTGAGGCCCTGGATGACGTGGTAGGCATACCACTCGATCCCGGTCCGCCGCTCGCAGTTGGCCCGTGACGCGTCGATCCCCAGAACCGCCCGATATTCCCCTCTTTTCGGCTTGAACAGTCTCATGCGGCCAGTTTACCATTCCCCGCCCGGCTGGCTAGGCTGACAATCGTTAATTCCCGCCGGGGCCTGCCCCTCGCGAAGGCGGGGGGGACGGCTGAAAAGACGGGATTGCCACGCTCACTGCGTTCGCTCGCAATGACATAAAGGAGACGGACCGAACGTGGATTCCCGCCTGCGCGGGAATGACATTAAAACAAAAGCAGCCCTTAGTTTGGCTACCTTAGTTTAAAAACAAAGCGGGCTTCGGGTTGGATGCAGTGTGCCCGGTTGGACCGAACAAAAAACAAAGCGGGTCCTAGTTGGGATGCGATGTGCCTAGCTGCACCGAAAAAACAAAAGCAGCCTTATGTTCGGATGGAAGATAACAAAAGCGGGCTACAGGTTGGATGCGATGTGCCCGGTTGGACTGAAGAAAGATCGCGAAACGCACTGAATCGGTGCGGTGAGCGATTTTCTGAAGGAAACCGGGTGCAATGCGCCAAGCTGGAGCCCGCCCTATTTATTTGCCATGACGGAACGCTTGTAGGACGCCAGGTTATCTAGCGCAATCCCCGTCCCCTTCACCACGCACAGCTGCGGGTCGTCGGCCACGTAGGCCGGCACTCCGGTCGCCTCGGCGAAGAGCGCCGCCAGGTTCCTGAGCTGCGACGATCCGCCGGACAGGATCATGCCCTTCTCCATGACGTCGGCCGACAGCTCCGGCGGAGTGTTGTTCAGCACCTCCTTGAGCGCGGCGATCATGCCGGTCAGCTCGTGCTGGATGGCGTCGGTCACGTCGCTCGAGCTGACCGTGACCACCCGCGGCAGACCGGTCACCATGTCGCGGCCGCGGACCTCCATGGTCAGCTTCTCGTCCATGTAGATCGCCGAGCCGATGCCGATCTTGATGTCCTCGGCGGTGCGCTCGCCGACCGCCAGGCCGTACTTGCGCCGCACGTGCTCGGCGATGGCCGCGTCCAGCTTGTTGCCGCCGATCCGGACCGAGGCCGAGGAGACGATGCCGCCCAGCGAGATGACCGCCGCCTCCATGGTGCCGCCGCCGATGTCGATGATCATGTGGCCCGAGGCGCTGCCGATCGGTATGTCCGCGCCGATGGCGGCCACGATCGGCTCCTTGATGATGTAGGCCGCGCGCGCGCCGGCCCGGATCGAGGCGTCGACCACGGCCCGCCGCTCGGTCGAGGTGATGCCGCCCGGCACCGCCACCATGACCTCCGGCCGGAAGAACCGTCCGACGCCGGCCTTGTTGATGAAGTAGCGCAGCATGGCCTCGGTCATCTGGTAGTTGGCGATCACGCCGTCCTTGAGCGGCCGGTGGGCGACGATGGTGTCCGGCGTGCGGCCGAGCATGTCCTTGGCCTCCTTGCCCACGGCCAGGATCTTGCGGTCGACCGACGAGACGGCCACAACCGAGGGCTCATTGATGATGACCCCCCTCTTCGGGACGTATACCAGCACGTAGGTCGTGCCCAGGTCGATTCCTATCTTCGGGACAAACATGGCTCAGGGTTGGACCAGACCGACCGAGAAATGACGGTCAACCAGCAGGTCAGTGTCGTATCTAAAGCGAGAATCGCCGAACTCCGACGGGCTCTCCGCCGGCTCGGCTGACGTCAGGTTCTTACCAAAATCGAGGTCCAGCGTCAAACCGTGGGCGACGGTCCCGGGCTGCTTTTCCACCAGCAGCCGGTACTCCCCGGCCGCGATCCGCTCGCCGACCGACGGCGGCAGCAGGTAACGGAAGGTGATGGTCCGCCGCTCGCCCGGTTCGGTCGAGACGAAGGCCCCGAAGGCGGTCCGGCCGAGCTCGGAATAGGTGTCGGCGGTGCCCGGACGCCGGGCCGGATCCTTGAGCTTGTCGTTGACCATGGCGCCGTCAACGCCGAGCAGCTCGGAACCGGCCGGCACGTAGACCCGAACGTAGGTCCGGTAGCGGGTGGTCTTCCAGTCGAAGCGGCCGCGATGGTCGTAGGTGACGCTGACCGATGCCCGGAAGCGGCCACCGTCGGCCGGACTGACCGAGTAGGCGATCCGGCGGCCGACCACCGGGTCGCTCTTGAACGAGGCCAAGTTGGCGTCGATCACGCTCAGGTAGTCGCCGACGACCGGCTGGAGCTGTCCGCCCCAGTCGCGCTCCAGCACGAACCCCTGCAGGTCCGGATCGCCGAACCAGAGCAGGAGCTGGCTCTCGGCCAGGTTCGCCTCGACCGCAGCCGCCACCTCCGGCAGGCTGGAAAGGGGAAGCGCCAGCAGGCGGGACTGCAGCTCGTCGGCTAGGTCGCCGATGATGTCCTTCCGCTCGTGCGAAGGCAGGCCCTCGGCGATGTAGTTCTGCTCGACCTGAAACTCCAGCTCGTCGACCAGGTTGTCGGCATGGAAGGTCTTGCCGTCGACGGTGATCGGTCCGGTGATGCGCAGCAGGTCGGCGACCAGCTCCGGAGTCAGGGCGATCACGCCGTCGATCCGGTCGACGTCGCGGCCGATCAGCGACGCCTCCTCGTGGAAGAGCCGCTCCATCACCCCGACCGAAGTCGGAAAGTCCGGCGACCAGTTGGCGTCGCGCAGGTACCACTTGTCGATGCTGATGTAGCGGCGGATCGGCTCGGGCGGTACCGGACGGTCGGTCGACTCCGACGGCCCGTCGAGGGCATAGATGTCGTCCGTGACGACGCTGACCAGCCGGCCGCCCTCGACCTCGGCCAGACCGTAGACGCCGAGGAATCCGCCGGTCGGACGGAGCTCGGTGTGGTTCTGGAAGAAGAGCAGGTAACGCCGCACCTCGGGATATCCCAGGAGGGCCGGCAGCAGGTTCGCCGCCACCGAGGCGCCGCCCAGGCTGCTGCGCAGCGACTCCAGGCTGGAGATGCCCCGCGGGAGCGACGAGGCGACCTCATCGCCCAGCGCCGCGCCGTCGACCAGACGGAACTTGGCGATCGCCGAGTCCAGCCCGACGGCCGACTCGTCTATCTGCGCGGCATTGCCGTAGAGCAGCGTCAGGAGCTGCCGCTTACGCGCGTCCGTGATCTCTCCGTCCAGGATCCCGGTCTGGACAGCCGAGTCGGCGGCGACGAGCAGCGGCCGGACGGCCGAGAACGCGGTCCGGCTGGCGTCGAGCAGGCCGGAGGCGGCGGCCAGCTTCTCCTTGGCCTGAGGTACGGACGAGAGCATCCTGAGCTTGAGCAGGTCGACCTGGGCGGCGGCGAACTCGCGGTCGGCGCCGTCGAGGTCGGCCAGGGCATCGGCGAAACGGAGGCTACGGGCCTGCATCTCAACGGACTGGGTCAGCCTCCAGCCGGCCTCGGCATGCGACTCCAGTCCCCGGGCGGCGTTCAAGAGCGACAGGCCGGAGGCAATGGCGACCAGCGACAGCAACGCCAAGGAACCGACGCACCAGGCGACGACCGCCAGGACACGCCGCCGAACGGAACGTCGGAGAGGTCGAGCGGTGAGGAGATTCGTCCGAGGTAGGTTCATGCGAAAGACGCTTCAGCCGACCTTCGGCGTCGGGACATCAGGCCCCGGCGTCGGCGATCAGTTCCTCGTGGGTCACCGGCCTGGTCCCCCACTTGCGGAAATAGTAGATGGCGCTGCGGATATGGTACCGGGCGGTCCTGTTCAGCAGACCGAACATCCAGAACACCTTCGCCGACTGCCGCTCGTGGCAGTGCACCATGGTCGAGCCGACGAAGTAGGTCACCCGATAGCCGGCCAACCAGAAGCGACGGCACCAGTCAGTATCCTCGACGTACATGAAGTAGCCCTCGTCGAGCGGACCGACCTTCTCCAGGGCCGACCGGGAGAAGATCAATGCCGCGCCCAGCAGCCAATCCACGTCCCGGGTCTCCGACCGGTCAAAATCGGCCATCAGGTAACGGTCGCTCTCAGACCGACCGGCCCGCAGGCGACCGAGCGGCGTTCGGCGGTAGATCGGCGTGGTCCAGCGGTGGAACCGGTAGCAGGACTCGTCGACCTGTCCGTTCGGACGCAGCAGCTTCGGTCCGGCCACGCCCACATCCGGATGCTTGTCCATAAACCGGACGAGGGCGTCGATCGAACCGGGACGAACGGTGATGTCCGGATTCATTATCATTATATACCTTCCCCGGGCGACGCGGATGCCGAGGTTGTTTCCGGCCGCGAACCCGATGTTGCCCGAGGCCGGAACGTAGCGCACCTCGGGGAAGCGTTCGGCCAGCATCTCCCCCACGCCGTCGGCCAGGTCGTTGTCGACGACGATGACCTCATAGGAGCAGCCGGCCGGATACATCTTGATGGTCTTGATGCACTGCTTCACCAGGCCGCAGCTCCGGTAGTTTAGTATGACTATCGATACGTCCATATTTTCGGTTTCAGTATTATGCCCGCGATCTCTCCTGTACGACCTTACGCCCCGGACCGCCCCCCGCCTAGCGGAGCCACTTCCTGATGTCGCGCGCGCGCAGCTTGGCCGACCTCATGGTCAGGCGCCTCTTGCGCATCATCCGCGGCAGCCGCCGCACCACGTCGGACAGGGCCGGGAAGTAGGTCGTCGGCTCGAACAGCAGCATGTAGACGGCCTTGCGCAGCTCGTAGGTCGCGATCCACGGCAGGTCCAGGAGCAGGTTGGTCAGGTGCTCGTTCTTGATCAGCAGCATCAGGTGGTTGCGGTAGGAGAGCCGGCTGACGAACTTCGAACGGCCCCGCCGGCCGCGGACGATCGACAGCAGCGATGCCTTCTCCTTCCCCTTGATGCGGCGGTGGTGGTAGGCCACGGCGTCCGGCACGTAGATCGACTTCCAGCCGCGCAGCTTCAGCCGCCAGGACAGGTCGGCGTCTTCCTTGTAGGCGAAGAGGTCCTCGTCGAAGAACTCGCCCAGGAGCGACACGTCCTCGAGGGCACTCACCCGAAACAGGGCCAGGGCCCCGGACGGGCCGAACACCTCGCCGGTGCGTCCGAAGTCGGAGTCCGTCTCGCCGGAGCCGATGTCGGCCGTACGTCGCGTGCGGAAGATGCGCAGTCCGGTGGAGTCGACGACGTCCGAGAAGTCGCGCTCCGTCAGGTCGCCGTCCTGGCGCTCGTGCATCCGGAGCAGCTTGCAGCCGGCGCTGCCGATGTCCCTCCGATGGGCCATGCGGTCCATGAGCCGGGCGATGCAGTCCGGCTGAAGGACGATGTCCGGATTCATGACCAGCACGAACAGGTCCTCGCCGTCGCGCCGGAGATTGGCCCGGGCGTAGTCGATGGCCTGATTGTGGGCCCGCGAAAAACCCAGGTTGCGGATGTTCCTGAGCAGCGTCGCCTCCGGGTACTCGTTCCGCACCAGGTCCGAGGTCCCGTCCGATGAGGCGTTGTCGACCACGACCAGAGACAGGTCCGGATGCGTCTGCCGGCGAACCGAAGCCAGAGCCTCGGGCAGGTACCGGGCATGATTCCAGGAAACGATTGACACCACTACTCTGGGCATATTGGACGGTAAGCGGGCAGAGGCCCGCGGCTTATCAGAAAACTGACTCGGCGACCGCGCCGGACGAGTCCTTCGATCGACGTTTCTTCTCAGTCACGTTGTAGCCCATGTACTTGCCGAGCATCAGCCTGGTCTGGGCGTCGATGGCCGGAATCGAGCCGAACAAGACGAAGGTGATCGGCACCAGCGCCCACTGCAGCAGCATGACCAGCACCTGGCCGCGGCCGCGGTGCTTGGGTCGGCGCGGCAGCAGGGCGAAGCCGACCAGCGCCGAGACGAACACGCCGATCATGGCGATCCGCATCAGCGCCTCCAGGATGTGCGGCGTGTTCTGATAAAAAACCTCGACCCGAGCCGACTCCGGCGCCAGCCACAGCGGCAGGTAGCCGAGCAGGAAGATCAGGAGCGGCGCGGTCGCCCAGGAATACATCCCCTCGATCTGGTTGAACAGCCGGTAGGCCTTCTGCCGCCAGGAGATGTTCGGCTTCTCGGCGAAACGCTGGATCATGTACGGCAGGTGTTCGACTCCCCAGGCCCAACGGCGCTGCTGCTTATAGAGGTTGACCAGCGACTGCCAGTGGGTGTCGGCCATGACCATGTCCATCGACACCGGCACGTGGATCGGCACGACCCGATAGTCGCCGTCGTAGCGCAGGAAGCACTGCAGGAAGATGCGCGAGTCCTCGGTCACGATGTCGCGCTCCCACAGTCCGACGTCGACCAGCGCCCGGAACGACATGCTGTGCGAGGAGAAGGTGAACATGCGCTCCGGCCGGACCAGCTCGGACATCAGCCAGAAGGTCGTGCCGAAGACCGCCACGCGCACCGCCGGCGACGCGTCCCAGACGTTGTTGTTGTAGAGGACCGCCGGCTGGTACGAGCAGCGGGTCGGGTTCGGTTCGGTCAGGTACTTGTCGGTCACGCAGGCGAAGTACTGCGGATGGGCGCAGGTGTCGACGTCGAAGGAGGAGACGATGACGTCCTCGTAGGCGATGCCCAGCTCGTCGATGACCTCCTTGGCGCGGTGGGCCATGAAGTGGGTGTTCGAGCTCTTGCCCGGCAGGTCATGCGGGATATCCTTGGGGTGGACGGTCACCATCAGGCGCAGGAAGCTGTCGCCGAACTCGCGCCGGATCTCGCCCGCGACGCGCTCGAACCGCTCCCGGTCCCGCTCCTCCCCGCCCAGGACGACGATGAACCGCTCGCGGGTCGGGAAGTTGGACTCGACCAGGCTGCGGAAGGCCGGTCGGATTATCTCGAGGTCCTCCTTGTAGGTCGGCAGGATGATCAGGTGGTGGATGCGGCCGAAGCCGGGACGCGACGAGGCCCGGGCCAGCCAGTCGATCGCGATGTCGCGCCGGTAGCGTCGCCAGGCGACGGCCAGCAGGACGACGAAGTAGCAGACGCGAAGCACCCAGTACAGGTCGAACAGGATGATGAAGTACATCACCGCGATCGGCGCCACGTGCGACAGGATCAGTGCCGCCAACAGTGTCGCCCAGACCAGGCCGCCGGGGATCAGCTCGGCCCAGCGGCAGCTGCCGACCCGAAAGCGGCCGGCCGTTCCGCAGGTCTCGCCGCAGCCGGGCCTAAAACCGCCGGACTCCGGTCCGGCTTTTTCCGTAGGTGTCATTTCCGTCTGTCCCTCCGGCACCGCATCGGCCGCCGCATGACCAGAATTTACCTCATCTTGCATGATTTTCTGTTCCGAGGAAGATCTTTTCGTAACTGCAGCCTAACAATTCGGAAGGCAACTTTCAAGGGTCGGACCGATCCCCGGACGGACACATTTCTAAGCCTGATCGGGACCGAAAGGCGAACCGAATCGGACCGAAAAACTCGGACTTCCGGAAACAAAAAAGACCGGCTCACGGTCTATGGTTCGCCGGCCGGATCTCGCTCAACTCTTGGGTTTAGTGATGTTCGGCTGACCGTCGTAGCTGGCCGAAACGATGGCGTCCGGTTCGGCCGAAGCGACCGCGGCGACGGCCGCCTCCGCCAGACGGTCATCGCTGTCGTCCGGCTCTATCCGCACGGCCGGCACTCCCTTGGCGAAGGCCAGGGCATTGGCCATGGCTACCGCGCCGCGGACGGAACTCCAGGTCATCGACTCCGCCGACTGCCGAGCGGCCGCCGGCAGGACCGTAGCCACGCCGGTCAGCTCAGCCCCGCCCATGGCCTCCAGCGCCGCGGCCAGGGCCACGAATCCGTCGCGCCGGCCGGGAGAGCCAAATCTCCTCGCCGGACCGTCGCCCGCGAGGAGAACATCGCCCTGCCCGTTTCGGTAATCGATCACCAGCACCATACTCACTTCTCTCGCGTCCGAACGCCCGCCAGCTGCTTCTCGGCTTCGGCGCTGACCGGTCCGGCCAGGGCATCGACCAGCACCATCTTGCGCGAGTCGAGAATCTCGTACAGGAAACGGTCGGTCAGCTCCTTGCGGTAGGTGAACTCGGCCGGATTCATGACCGTGTAGTTGACCTCCTTGCCGATCCCCTGCTCCAGGGAGCGCACGGCGGCGGTCACCTTGTCCTTGGCCAGCTTGCCGACGATGAAGATGTCGGTCGGCGACTCGACCTCACCGACGAAGTATCCCATCAGGGCCAGGTACTGGACCGTACCGGCGCGGTTGAGGCGCTGCACGAACTGCCTCTCCAGCAGCACGCCGGACTTGGCGAACAGGGCGCGCAGCTCGGGGAAGAACAGGCAGTCCTTGTTGATCCGGAAGTACTTGCGCTGTCCGGCCGAACGCTCCCCGGACGCCTCGGCTGTCTCATAGTCGCCGTCGGTCACCACCTCGATGATCCCCATGCCGGCCAGATTGTCGAGCTCGTTCCTGACGGCGTTGATCTGGGCGCCGATCTTGCGCGTCAGCTGTCGGACGAAAAAACGCTCTTCCTGGTTGGCCAGGAAAAGTCGCAGCAGGTGAACCCGCGTCTTCGAACCAAAAAGTTGCTCAAGCATGCTTCGGCTGGTTGTTCGTCCAAGCTGCCCCGACGAAGAACGGACTGATCAAATTTACTGTTCTCGTCCCCGACCGGCGGCTGATCGTTTTGCTTGGCCCGAGCTACATATAGTATAATGGCCACGTTAATGAAGGTCAAAATGGACCCTGGTATGCTTCAGCAACCTGGAGGCCTAGCCAAACTGGCCCCCTGGAAGACCAAGAGGCAGGAAGACTACATCCGGACCCTGTCACTCAAGGTACCGACGACGTCGGGACGATTCGGCGACGTGCAAGGACTGATCTGCGCCGTCTCTGACACCCGAACCGGAGACATCCTCGCGGCGAACATCGAAGAGACGTTCGCCGATGCGGTCGAGCAGACGCTAAACACGCTGCCGATCAACGCCACCCTCGAGAAGACCTTCGAGACGGCGATTCACCGCGTCAACACCATGCTCTCCCGCCTGCTGGGGGACGGCGGGCTGTCGGTCGCGCCAGGCGACGTGAAGGGCGCGATCGTCGCGCAGCGGGGGCAGGACGTCGCGGCGGCGGTCTGGGGCCGACCGTCGCTTCTTCTGTTCCGGCGGGCGACAGTCGGCGGACCGAAGGTCTTCGACGTGATCGAGAACGACAGCTCCGTCCCGGTCCCCCAGCCGATGCCGGGAATGGTCGGGTTCACCAACCTGATCAGCGGGCAGATCGGACCGCATGACCGCATGCTGATATCCAACCGCGACCTGCTGGACCTGCTGGGCAAGATGGAGATGCTCGAGATCATGTCGGCCGGCCGCACCGACCTGGTGACGACCATGCTGCGCGACGCGCTGCTGGGACGACACGAGAGCCTGGACCTGGCCATACTGCTCCTCGACGGAGCAACGACCAACGACAGCCCGCTGCCGGCCGGTGCGACCAGCCGCGTCGTGCGCCGAACAGAGGAGCCTGCCGGGGCACTGCGCAACCGCACGAACATGCCCGAACCGTCATTGCTGCGGACCGAAGAACCGCGAGAACTCCTGCCCCGCCTGCTGGACATGTCGAGGACCGCGCTCACCTGGACCAAACAAGCGGTGACCATAGCGGCAAAATACGGGGCGATCGCCTTCCGCTGGAGCAAGGACACCGCCGTCATCCTGGTCCAGTCGTCCCGGACGCTCTTGTCGGCCCTGGCAAAAAAGGGCGCCGAGAGGATCAAGCAGAATGCGACAAAGCCGACAGCGGAACGGGCCGACCGCGCCGACGAAGATGGCGAGACGAACGTGCTGCACCTGACCGAGGACGACCTTGCCGGCACCGACGGTCCGAACATCATTCCTCCCCCTTCAGGCGGAGGACGGTTGGGACCGGCGTTCGACGCCTGGAGGTCCCTGGACCGACGGAGCCGAAACCTGCTGCTCGCGGCGGTCGGACT
Organism: bacterium; assembly: GCA_043825985.1. Lineage (GTDB taxonomy): Bacteria > Patescibacteriota > Patescibacteriia > SG8-24 > SG8-24 > UBA1561. The sequence goes on from JBDRRB010000018.1 coordinate 17,163, forward strand.
GACGCTCGTCGTCATCGTCAGCCTGACCGGCCTGTTCTGGCGGCGCAGCTCCGACCAGACGACGGCCGGATTCGACAAGCAGGTGGCGGCCATCCGTCAGCAGATCGATTCGGCCGAAGCCAGCCTGATCTACCGCGACGAGGACCGGGCCCGTCGGCTGCTCGACGAGGCAATGGCGGCGATCGCCGGACTGCCTGACCGGCCAGAAGACCGGGCTCAGACCAAACAGGAGCTGTCGGAGGAGATCCGACTCAGGTTCTCCGATCTCCGACGGGCCGTGCAGCTAGACGCGCCGGAAGTGATCGCGTCGATATCGAGCGACGGCCAGCCGGTCGAACTGCGGCTGCTGACCACCGAAACCAACGGCCGTCTCTGGACCGCCGCCGCCGACGGCCGAATATTCCTGGTGTCAACTGACGGGTCGGCGGAACTGCTCCACACCCCGAACCCGTCCAAGGCACCGACCTTCCTCCTGCCGAAGGGCAACGGCACCCTGGTCGGATACGACGATGGGCAGCTGGTCTCGGTCTCGACCGGCGGAAAGGTGGCCGAACTGCCCCTGTCGATCGGCGACTACGAGACCGGCATCGGGGCGGCGGCCGTCTACGGGTCACGGATGTACCTGCTCGACCCGGGACACAACCGCATCCTGCGGCTGGCCGCGACCGGCAACGGCTACGGCAGTCCGGAAATCTACGTCAAGGACGGCACCGACCTGTCTAAGTCGGTATCGCTGACCATCGACGGCAGCGTCTACGTCCTGTCCTCCGACGGCAAGATCGTCCGCCTGCTGCAGGGCAAGGGCACCGACTTCAACACCGACCCCACTGACCCACCCCTCAGCAGCCCCAGGCTGATCCGCTCGTCGAGCGACCGCGATGACCTCTACGTCCTCGACGGCGGACGCGTCGTCCGGTTCGACAAGACCGGCGGAAGGCTGATCCGACAGTACGAGTCCGCCGACCTGGAATCGGCCGGCGACTTCCTGGCCGTGCAGTCGGAGAGGCACCTGCTGATCACGAACGGCAACCGACTGCTGCGCTTCACCTGGCCGGAGGAAAACTAAGTCGGTTCGACGATCACAAAAAACAAATCCCTGACCGAATGTCGGGGATTTTTGTCCTATTAATCTAGATCCTTTTACAACTTCTCAACTATCTCGTAAATGTACTGACCAAACTTGTCCTGTCCCATCGCCCGCCACTCCTCAGGAGTGTGCCACTCACCCCGCCGTTCTGGTTTATCCGTGATGAAACGGTCAACTTTGCCTACCTTAACCAAATAGTCAGCGAAAATCATGTGAATCTTTTCCCCATCAGTACCTTGGACGTCCAAGCCATCCGTCAAACCGATTAACTCCAACTTCTCCACATCCAAATTGGTTTTCTTCTTGACGTTCTCACGTATGATTGAATCGATCGTCTGGCCCCACTTTATTTCTCCGTTAATACAGGTAAAACGATCATTCTGAGAAGGTGTGCTCCGCAAGTAAAGTCGCCCGGCCGGATCAAAAATAAATGCACCCGCCAAAAACTTTGGTTTTTTCTCTTCACTCATAGGTTTAAACGGCACTGATTAACAGACCGATCATGGCAGGTATATTTTTCGAAGAAAACAAGAAGGCGGACCACATCGGTCCGCCTTCTGCGTCTCGAACGCGAGTTCGAACGCCCGACTACTTCAGAGTGATCTTGGCGCCGGCCTCCTCGAGCTTCTTCTTCCACTCCTGGGCCTGTTCCTTGGCCACGCCCTCCTGGAGGACCTTCGGGGCGCTGTCGACGACACCCTTGGCGTCGGCGAGGCCCATCTGGGTCAGCTCGCGGATCGCCTTGATGACGCCGATCTTGTTCGAACCGGCCTCGGTGATCTCGACGTCGAACGAAGACTTCTCGTCCTCGGCGGCGGCGTCGCCACCGACGGCCGGAGCGGCACCGGCGAAGGCCATCATCGGAGCGGCGGCCGAAACGCCGAACTTCTCCTCGAGGACCTTGACCAGCTCGGCCAGATCCAGCACGGACATCTTCTCGATGCTGCCGACGAGGTCCTTGAACTTGGCCGGGGCCTCAACCTCCTTCTTCTCGTCCTGATTCTCTTCCGACATAACAGTCTCTTTTAAGTAATTGCGGTTAAAGCGTGTTTCGCCGACCAGGTCAGGACTTCGCGTCCTTGACCGCGTTCAGCACGTAGACCAGGTTGCGGATGTTGCCCTGCAGCGCGCCGACCAGTCCGGACAGCGGTGCGCGGATAGATCCGACCACCTGAGAGATGAGCTGCTCCCGACCCGGCAGCTTGGAGAGGGCGATGATCTCGTCGGAGGTCACCCATCGCGACTCCAGGATTCCGCCCTGGACGTTGAGCTCCTTGCGCTCCTTGCGGATGTCGGCCACGAGCCTGGCCGGAGCCACCTCGTCGCCCAGACCCAGGAGAAGGGTCAGGCTGCCGCCGATCAAGTCCTCGTCGAACGACAGTCCGGCCTCCTTGGCCGCCCGGTGGAGCAGGGTCTTCTTGACGCCCCTCACCCGAACCGACTGCTGTCTCGCCTTCTGACGAAGCGCCGTGGTCTCCTGCACCTTGAGCGGCGACAGGTCGGCCATCACGATCGACTTGGCCTGCCTCAGGCTGTCGGCGATCTCGCGCACTTCGGCTTCCTTCTGTTCCCTTGTCTTGGCCATAAAGCAATGCGTTTTCTTTTTCCGAACCCGAAGGTTCAACTCGACCTTTGGTGACACCCCGGAAACCGAGGCGCGAACCGCCGCCGGGCCGCCACGATGGCGTCCGACGAGGCCCGTCTGAAACTAAAATGCCGCGGCATTACCGCAGACATGGGTTCGCGAGACTGACGACGAAATTCCGTCCCGCTTGCCTGTGCAGGCGCCACAGCGTGGCTTTGTCCTCGCGGACCCGCAGTCTACGGCTATGCTTTGTCGAGGGCATGATAGTACCCCGCCGCGACACTGTCAAGCCAGCGCCGGACGGGGTACCTTCCTGCCCGTCTATCTTTAGATGGCGAAGCCTATTCCGGCACGCTCAGGGTAGCGTTGCCCAGTTCCGGCTCGATCTTGATCACCCGCTCGATCTCGGTGACCTGCCCGGCGTCGTCGGCGACGGAAATGCGCAGGGTCATCTGTCCGCGGGAGGCGATCTCGACGTTGCCGGCCAGCATGGCGAAGGAGACGCGCTCCTCGTAGTCGCGTCCGACCAAGTCGTCGCGCGAGATCTTGATCGTCTTGTTGAGCTCCACCACCTGCACCTTGAGCGTGCTGAAGTCGATCGCGTAGTCGTCCTGTACGCGCACCATGCCGACCATCTCCGTCAGCCGGACACGGCCGATCGGCGTCCAAGTGAAGTCCACGGTCGGCTTGTTGTCCTGCCCGCGCGTCAGGTGGGAAAAACTCTTCCACCGGTCGGCCACCACCAGGACGGCGATGAAGATGACCGCCGCCACGATCGGGAAACTAATGATCCGCCTCTTTTTGGTCTGTCTTTCCATACTGAAAATCACTCTCCGATGACGGTGCCGCGGAAACGGTCCCCGTCCAGGATCTTCTTTAGGTTGTCGAGCCGCCCGCCGTCCGCGATTATGACCCGCAGGCCGGACTCGTGCGCCAGCTTAGACGCAACCGGGTCAAAAGGCAAGTTGGAACCGGGCACCCATTTCGACCCGACCAGCTTCCGGTATTCCTTCCAGCCCATCTCCTTGAGCGGCCGCGCGTCGGGATGGCGTTTCGGGTCGCGGTCGTAGACGTAATCGATGTTGGTCAGGTTGATGACGGTCGACGCAGCTAACTTCTTGGCCAGCAGAACCGCCTCGTAGTCGCTCGAGCAGCCGGGCTTCCATCCGGCGCTGACCACTATCGAATGCCTGACCCGCAACGGCAGCGTCGGGTTAAGGACCATCTCCGGATGTGCCATATCGCGAAATACGGTCCTGACCAGATGACCGTTCATCCGTGTCGCCTCAATACCCAGCAAGTCCAGCTCCCTACTCGTCAAGCGAACGACTGCCGAACTGGCGCGCTGATATTCGCGCGCGAGGCTACCGCCGCCGCAGATGATCGCGAATTTCCGACCAAGTTTCACTTGCGCCAGGATCAGACTTCGAAAACGGCCCAGGTAGCGATCGTCCACGCGACCGTCTGGATTAATCAACGACCCGCCAAGGGAAAGGACAAACGTTTCGGAGCTGCTTTTGGCCATAGCTGCGTAGTTATCTTATTCAAGAGAAGACCTGACTGGCGTCAGGTCTGGATGCTCATTTGGGCCGCCGGGGCGGAACGGGCTGCGGACGGCGGGGTGCCGACCGGAACGAGCTCGGCGTCCGATAGCCGAGCTTGGCGCTCTTTCCCCTGGTCCGGGCGTTGTTCTTCATAGGAAGAGGTGCAAAGAGATCACTCGTCCTCGCGGCGGCGCAGCTCGATCCGTCCGATGTTGTCGACGTATCGGCGGGCGATGCCCCGGTACTCGGACGACATGGAGTCGATCGCCGCTAGCAGGCTCGCCACGGCGGCGAATCCGGACAGTATCATGCCGGCCGAGAGACGTGCTGTCCAGGCGTCGGCCGTCGACAGCCAGACCGTCACCGCCAAGGCAAGCCAGAGCAGCACGATCGTGCCCCAGACGTAGGACGACATGCGCGAATCCTTAAGTTCCTTGATCTGCTGGCGCGACTCGGCCACCACGGCGACCGTGCGGAGCAACTCGTCGTACAGCACCTCCTCCTTGCTGGAACGCAGTTCAGGAACCTTGTAGACGTGGTAGCTCAGCTCGCGAAACTTCGAGTTGAGGTCCTCGTAACGACTGAAGTCTATCTCGGAAAACGCGCTCAGGTAGTGGTAGAGATGGCCGTGCAGCTCGGTGAACCAGCCCCGGTAGCGCTGACCGTCGGTCTCGCTCAGGTTCTTGGAGATATGGTAGATGCGCCGGAGCTTGTTCAGCTCGAGATTGACCGTCTGCATGAGGCGGCGGCGCTTGTCGACGGCATACCCGAAGAGCAGGACCATGACCAGCGAGACCAGCATGGCCATCGGCAGGTCGAAGCGGGGGCGTCCGGACTGGCCGTAGGCCGGCAGCGCGAACATGACCGCGACCGGCACGACCAGCGACAGTCCGAGGTACAGGACCGTCCTCTTAGAGTGCATTATGTCCATAGGCATTGACGTTGGCCCTTAGCCCGGGCTGGGAGCAGTATATCACACGGATTCGCCGAACTTTACCTTCAGCTCGTTGACCCGGGTCTCGACTTCGGTCAGTCGCTGGCGGCACCTCTGGGCCAGGTCGAGCCCGCGTTCGAACCTCTTGAGGCCCTCGTCGAGATCGATCTCGCCGGAATCGAACCACTTGATTATCTCCTCCAGCTCGGCGTAGCTGCGGCCGAAGTCGATCGGCTCGTCCTGCGCGGCGGTCTTTTTCTGTGTCATGACTTTGATGGAAACGGACCGGTTAATCCCGGACCACTGACTCGACCCGAACGCCCACCCGACCGCGGTGCAGCTCGATGTCGAGGGTATCCCCGACCGACGCGCGGGAAGCCTCCCTGAGCGGCCGGCCGGCCAGGCGAACGATGGAATATCCCCGCTGCAGCACGGCCCGGGGATCGAGGCTCTCCAGGAGCCGGCGGCGATCCGCCAGCCGCTCGTTCAGCCTCGACAGGAACGGTCCCGGCGCCTCCAGCAGGCGGGGTTCGATCCGGCGCAGGTCATGCGACAGCATCGCCACCCGTTCGGCGAAGCGGCCGAAGACGTCGGTCAGGTCGCGCTGGCGATGGCGGAAGGACGATACGGCCGACATGATGCCTCGTTCCATGACCCGAACCGCCCGGTCCATCTCCGCGACCCTCTCCCCGACGGCGGTATCCATGCCGTAGGTCAGGCGTCGGCGAAGCGACTCGACTGCCGCGCCGACCTCGTTGCGGTCCGGCACCACGATCTCCGCGGCGTTCGACGGCGTGGAGGCCCGGACGTCGGCGGCGAAGTCGGCCAGCGTCTCGTCGCGCTCATGCCCTACCCCGACCACGATCGGCATCGGCGACGAGAAGACTGCCCGAGCGACCTCCTCGGAGTTGAACGCCTGCAGGTCCTCGAGCGATCCGCCGCCCCTCGTGAGCACCAGCACGTCGGCCAGCTCCGGATGGGCGGCAAAATGGGCGAAGGCGGCCAGAATGTCGCCGACGGCATCGCGGCCCTGGACCTGCACGTGGACGGAATTCACCTCGACGTCCGACCAGCGGTTGCCGAGGATGCGCAGGAAGTCGGAATAGGCGGCCGACTCGCGCGAGGCAATCAGGCCGATGCGCCGCGGAAACTTGGGCAGCGGCCGCTTGCGGGCCGGATCGAAGATTCCCTCCGCCTCGAGAGAGCGCCGCAGCAGGTCGTAGGCCCGACGCAGTGCGCCCTCGCCGACCGGCTCGACCCGATCGACCACGACCGAGAACTTGCCGCTCCGCTCATGGACCTTGGGCTGCCCGTAGATGCGGACCTGCATTCCGTCCTCGAGCGGCTGCCGGAGCTTCCAGGTGGTGCCGAAGCAGGACAGGACCGCGCCGTTGTCCTTGACCAGGAACCAGATCCACTTGCCCTGCGAGACGCGATATTCGGCCACCTCGCCCTCGATCGCCACCCCGTCAGGAAAAACCGCCTCGGACAGGGCGGAGTTCAGGAAGCCGACGAATTCGGTCACCGAAAAGTTGTGCATCGAGTCGTTCCGTTAACTACGCGGTCCGGGAACAGCCGGACATCAGGGCTGAAGAATGCCTTCGCTCTTGCCGTCGACGGTGATGACCACGCCCTTCACCTCGGGAAACTGCCTGAGCGTCGACTCGATCTGGCTGCGGATGGCGGTCACCCGGCACGAGCCGGCCACGCCGCGGTCCAGGGTTCGGTCGAAGTCGACCGTGACCACGCCGGTGGCGTCCGTGCCGACCGACTTTATCTTCACCCGGTCCGGCAGCTGCGTGACGTAGCCGACCTTGGACTCTTCGTCGGTCGGACCGGCCAGCAGTTCCTCGATCGCCGAGCGGAAGACGCTGCTGCGGCTGGTGACCGAACGGCTGACCGGAAACACCTTCTGGCAGTCGGTCCACGGGTCGAGCTGCGAATTGGAGAAATAGACCATCACGCTGACCGCATCCGGACGGCCGAAGCTGATCTGCCTGGTCTGAACGGCATCCGGGTCGTCGCTGCCGGACAGCGACACGCGCAGGATGAAGTCGCCGACCTGCCCGATGTCACCGACCGTCAGCGTGAATCGACCGTACTCCCCTTCGGCCGCGACCACGTCCAGGCGCCGGCTGTAGATCTCGTCGCCGGCCGGACCGAGAACCGAAACTAGCACCTGACCGGCCAGCGAGCGGCCGGCCACCTCAAACGGGGGGCTGACCACTGTACCGTCCATCGGCGTCTCGAGCAGGATCGGCAGGCCGCCAGCCACGTCGACCGGCTCGCCCGGAACGTAGGGCTGGGATTCCGGCGGCGGCGGCGGAAGCGGATAGGACTCGTTGACCGGTCCTGAGCCTTCACCGGACGAAAAAGAAGTCAGGCTCGACCGACCAAGCCGAAACCCGACGAGCGCCACCGTCAGCAGAACCAGGATGAAAATCAGTCTCTTCATAATTTCACGCGTCAACATCGTACCATATCAGGACCGGGGCGGGCAGGCTGGCGGTCCGGCAAACAGAAAAGGCCGCGGCGACAGCCCGACCTCCTCTTCAGAGCTGACACGAAATGGCATGACGAAAGGTCCCGAGCAGGTCGGACGAGTCCCGCCGCCTCACTCGAAGACCTGACGAACGTATTCCGGATCGAGGCTATGGCGGAAGCTCTCCGCCATCTGCGCCCGAGCCGACCCGACATCGACCTCCGGATCGTCCTTCCAGCGCCAGAGCATCTCGAAAGACCTGACCAGCAGGCCGACCTGCAATGCGCCGAGATCGACCGGAAAGTGCTCCCTGATGGCCGCGACGTAACGGGCCTGCCAGTCCGGATTGCCCCACATCATGAGCCAGGCATGCACGGCGACGAACTCCCACGGATCAACCCCGCCGACCCAATCGACCACCGCCACCCGACCCTCCGGCAGGAGAATGAAGTTCCGCGGATAGAAGTCGCCGTTGGTGAACATCGACCCCTGATAGCGCTCGACCGGCGCCTGCACGAACAGCGCGGCGGCGGCGTCCACGTCCGGCTGGGCCAGCCAGCCGAGCCGCACCAGGTCCGAAGCGCGGCGGCCGAACTCCTCGAACCACTGCCCGAAGTCGAACCGCCGGACGAACTCCGGCAGCGTGCCGATGTCCACCTGACGCAGGTCGCGCAGCACGTCGATCGACAGCGACGCGACATCCGGATCGAGTCCCTTTCCGCCCAGCACCTCCGGCTTGTGGTTCAGCTCCGACCACTCGTGGATCAGCGGTCGGCCGGCGATATACTGGGTCTCGAGCCAGTGCAGCCCGTCATGCTCTCCCGAGCCGAGCAGCTCCGGCACGACCAGGCGGCTGAAAGCCTCACGGTCCAGCGTCGGCAGGACCTCCCGCATGATGCGCATCTCATAGTCGATGCTCTCCGTCTTGCGGTGGTCGACGCCGAACTTCAGGACATGCGTCGGAACGCTGCCGGAGTCCTCGGTCCGGACACAGAGCAGCAGGTTCCACTTCACGGCATCGACGATGCGCAGCCCCAAGTGCTCGAGCAGCGAAGGAATCTTGGGATGAAGCGGCGGGAGGGGAAGTTCCATCTGACCGAGGGGTTAGTCCTGCTTAGGCTCGACGGTCACGGTCTCCATGACGTCGCCGACGACGATCGACCGGACGACATCCAGGCCCGAAGTCACCTGACCGAAGATGGTGTAGTTCTTGGGCAGCGCCGGCTGGTCGCCCAGGCAGATGAAGAACTGGCTGCCGTTGGTGTCCGGTCCGGCATTGGCCATGGCCACCGTGCCGTCCAGGTAGTCACGGGTCACCGGCTCGTCCTCGAAGCGGTAGCCGGGGCCGCCGGTGCCGTTGCCGTTCGGGTCACCGCCCTGGATGACGAAGTTCGGCACGACCCGATGGAAGGCCAGCCCGTCGTAGTAGCCGCTCTCGACCAGGGCGACGAAGTTGGAGACGGCCTTAGGCGCGTCCTCGGCGTAGAGGCCGAAGACGATCTCGCCCTTGGCGGTCTTGATCCGGACCTGGCGGTTCTCGATCCGTTCGGCCGGCAGTACGCCGACCGGCTGGTCCGGAACCGGAGGCCGCTCGGAGACGGAAGCGTCCGGCTCGTTTGTCTGCTGTGTCATATCCTGCTCGTTAGCCGTCGACGACGGAATTTCGCTCTCGACCCCTGCCGGCTGTCCGGCACCGCAGCCCCCGCCCAAAAACATGATTCCGAGCAGGGCCAGTACGGGCAACTTTCGCATATTCATATACGTTAGTGGAAATCTGATCAAATCGATCCCAAAAGAAAGGGACTATTCGCGGTCCGGATCTGGCTCCAGGGCCGCTTCGGTGTAGACGTTCCGGGCGTTCCACAGCAGCCAGCCGCTGCCGCCGCCCTCCTCCGTGGCGCGCATCTGCTCCCGCACCAAGAACGGCGTGTAGACCGCGCCCAGGTCGAAGTCCTGGATCCAGGGACGGAAGGTGCCCAGCCTCTCGGCCGAAGCCTCGGCCGCCAGCCGCTCGTGCAGTTCCTGACCCCGCAGCAGGTTCAGGTAGACGACGTCGAACGGACGCGCGGCCGGATTCGGATAGCCGTTGAAGTTAGCCGGGTAGTGGGAAGGATACACCATGGGCGAGACAAAGTTGAAGTGGGGCAGGGCGTCCGACAGCTTCTGCCCGATGTTCAGGTCATATTCGTGCTGCCACATGGTCAGGCCGAACAGGTCGACCGAGATCGGCATGCCGGACATGACCCGCAGCTCCTTGTCCAGGTGGCCGAAGAATCCGGCCATGACCTCGGACTTGGACTCGGTCCGGTCCCAGACCGGAAACGACATGGTGCCGATGTTGCCGTCGGACGGAAAGCGGATGTAGTCGAACTGGACCTCGTCGAAGCCGCCGGAGTAGGCCTCCCGGGCGACCGCGACGTTGTACTTCCAGACCTCCTTCGAGGCCGGATCCAACCACGGAATGCCGCGGTAGTCGCGCCACAGGCCGCCGCCGGTCCGGGCCACGGCCAGCTCGGGACGCGACTCGGCCAGCATGGGATCCTGAAAGACGAATATCCGGGCGATCAGGTAGATGCCCCTTTCCCTGAGCGGCGCGGTGAACTCGGCGATCCGCCCCAGTTGGGGACGCTTGGCCGCGTACGGCCGGAGCGAATCCGACTCGGGCTCGAAGGACAGCGACCCGTCGGCGTCCTTGACGTCGATCACCATCGAGTTCAGCTCGGTCCGGCCGACCAGGTCCACCAGCTGGTCGAAGCGCTTGCGGTAGCCGGCCGTGGCCGCGGAGACGTAGATGCCGCGCACGAAGTCCGGAGTCGCGACATGGGCGGCGTCCGTGCCGTCACCCGGACCGACGAGCGACCTGACCGCCGCCGAGGCGAACCTCTCGGACGGATAGGACGGACGGCTGCGCTCGGTCGACATCTCGTGGGCCAGAAGCAGTATCAGCGGCAGGGACACGACGACCAGGATCGCCAGACCGAAGGGGACGGACCGCCGCAGCAAGAACGGACGGCCTCGCCGCCACGCCTCCGCCGCCGACCTGAGCCCGTCCCGCCGAGTCATGACTTTCGGTATCCCTTCCGGCCGAGAAGGGTGTAGATGATCCGCTTGCCGCCCTCGACGCCCGGCTGGTCGTAGGCGTTCACGTCGAGCAGCTCGGCCATGACCGAAGTCGAGAGCATGAAGAACATCATCAGCGCGCCGACCGTCTCCGGACCGATCTCCGGCACCGACAGGATGCCGTTCGGCCGACGGTCGTTGGCCAGGGCCTCGGAGGTGGCCCGGCATTCGGCGCGGAGTATCTCGCCGAACTTGCGGCCGGCCAGGTAGGACAGAGTCTCCAGGTCGGGGAACCCGTCGGGCACGGTCAGCTCGTCCCTCATCCGCCCGACCTCGACCAGCGTGATCAGCTTGTCGAACGGCCCACCGCTGTACAGCTGGATCTGCGAATGCTGGTCGGCCGGACCACTGGCCGCGATCGGCGTCAGTCCGTGGAAGACCGTCCGTCCGGACCGGCCGACACGCTTGCCCAGGCTCTCCCCCCACAGCTGGCGGAACCAGAAGGCGAACAGGTCAAGCCGGGCGGCATAGGGCATGAGCACGGACATGGGCTGACCTCGCTTGGCATAGCCCAGGTAGTGCAGGCCGGCGAACTTCAGCACGTCGTTGCCTTCCGCCGGAGACGACAGAAAGGCGTCGCGAACCTCGGCTGCGCCGCGGAGCAGCCCGTCGACCGGAACCCCGGCGCAGGCCGCGGGAAAGAGCCCGACCGGAGTCAGGGCCGAATACCGTCCGCCGATGTCGTCCGGCACGGGCAGGGTGGCGTAGCCCTCGCGGTCGGCGATGGTCCGCAGCGTGCCGGAGACCCGATCGGTCGTGGCCACCACCCGTTCGGCATGCGCCTTCCGGCCGACGGCCCGTATCAGGCGATCGCGCAGCAGGAGAAAGCCGCTCATCGGCTCGACCGTATCGCCGGACTTGGAGACCACGTTCAGGAGCGCCGACTTGAGGTCAACGGTCCGCAGCAGGTCCGCGAGCTCCTCCGGATCGGTGGTCGATCCGGCGAACCTGACGTCGAGCCCCTTCCCGGCCGGCTTGAGCGCCCGAACCAGGGTCTTGACGCCGAGGTCGGACCCGCCGATGCCGATCACCACGAGGGTCTTCTTCCCGGCCGACAGCTTCCTGGCCAGGTCCTTGACCTGACGCAGGTCGGACCGCCTTTCGGGAATCGACAGGTAGCCGAGCGAGCCGTCGCGTCCGGCCTGGGCCAGGCGGTCACGGACTTTCTCCAGTCGCGGCAGCAGCCGGCCGAGCTCGCCGGAACCGGCGCCGGCCTTGCCGACCCGGTCCTTCATCATCCTCTCTGCGTCGTAGCCGATCAGTTTTGACTTTGGCATAGGCGGGAACCTTATATCTTGTTCAATCATGATGTGGACGAAAGACGAACCCAAACTGGGTTGAGTATATCACGGCGCGGCCGGAGGCAGCATTGAGGCGAAACCCGGCCTGACGTGATAAAATGCAGGACGACAGGCGCCACCATAAACGACAACACCATGAGTCCCAGTCCAGAAAAACGAGACAGGCCGGACAATGCCGGCGTCGACGGCAGCAAGGCCGCCCCGGAAAGGAAAGACGGGACCGAGAACGACCAACGCAAACAGCTGAAGGCTGAAATGGCGACCCGCAGACGGAAATTCACGGCGCTCAAAAAACTGCTCGACGAATACGAAAAGGCGGCGGCCCTGGCCGATCCTGACGACCAGGACCAGCAGGTGCTGAAAAAGGTGGCCAAAAAAGGCGGACCGCACGCCGTCCGGCTCAAGATGCTGCAGGAGGAACGGTCCGGGCTGCTCCTGCAGCAAAGGATCATGACCGACCGGGTAAACGAGACACGCCGCGAGCTGAACGCCGGCACCGAGCCGCTGGAAACGACGGCCGAACGGCTCAAGTCCGAGCTGACGGTGGCCGGCGACGAGAAAAAGATCGCCGTGACCAAAAGGATGCTGAAGAAGGTCGAGGACGCGATCGCCCTGGAGCTGACACTGGTGACGCTCCAGTCCAGCCTAAACGAGAACCGAGCCGAAACCGATCAGGCCGAGAGAAACGCGCTGACAGCGGCCACGGCCGAGACCGCACCGGACGACGACGAGCGACCGACGGTCGAGATGGCCGCCGCGGACGACGACGAAGACGACGACGAAAGGCCGACGGCCGAGATGGCCGCCGCGGACGACGACGAAAGGCCGACGGTCGAGATGGCCGTCGCGGACGACGACGGACGGTCGACGGTCGAATACCGGGCGAAACCGAAAATGCAGCCGGATAGCGGGCGAAACACGGACGGAGAAACCGAAGAGCCGGCCAAAAAACCGACCCGATGGCAGCGTCTGAAGGACTGGTGGAACCGACCCAAAGGCCTGAATCCGCCGGAAGCGAAGCACGAGAAGAGAAACGACGACTTCGCCGAGATGCTCAAGGAGGTCTGGGCCGGAATCAAGTCGATGTTCAAGTTCTAGCTTCTTACACGCGAGACGAACGGGCGACGCAAAAAGACCGGCTGCCAGGCCGGTCTTTCGGCTAAAAAACTCCATGACGCGACGAACGCCGGCTCAATCCGCCGCCGGACCGAAGAACCGGGCGTTCTCGCGCACCAGCCAGTCCTTCAGCTCGCGCGTGGCCACCACGTCGTCGCGGTTGTACTCGACGATGCTGTCGAGTGCGGCCCGGTCCCCCGTCTCCAGCCAGCGCTCGTAGACGGCGACCGACTCCCCGCCGCCGGCGATCTCGCCCTGCCGGTCGAAGCCGATGTACTTGCCGATGTCCTTGATGCCGTAGAAGTAGAGTGGCAGCACCACGCTGTCCTTGACCGTCTCGTTCAGGTCGACCAGCCGCGACCGGAACGTGTCCAGCCCGGCCGACCCGCCGTAGCGAGACTCGAGGGCGTTAAGTCGGACCAGCTCGAAGGTGCCGAAATGGTAGACCGCATAGTCGCCGGGCAGCCCGGACAGCCAGCGCAGGAACTCGCGCCACATCCCCTCCTCGCCCTCGGGCGACTCGGCCAGCTGACGCTCGTACCTCTCGCCGGAACCGTCGCGGACCAGGAAGCCGAACAGGTAGTCCACGCCGCGCAGCGGATCGCTCTCGATGTCGAAGAAGATCTCGGTCGGAGACTCGGGCAGGCTGACCGGACGGCGGAAGACATGCTGACGGTCGATGAGCGCCGCGGCCTGAAGCTTGGCCCGCCGCAGCAGGTCGAGCTTGATGTCGCGGTTGCGGCCGTGCACCTCGTCCGGGTCCATGTCCGCCGCATCCTCGACCGACCGGATGCCCAGCTCGCGCAGCTGCTCCAGCGTCTTGGCCTTGATGTTGTAGAGCAGCGTAATGTCGTTCGTGCTCTCGGCCAGGGCGATGCACTCGGAGAACCACGGCGACACGCGGCAGCCGGACGACAGCCGCGGTCCGGGCCGGCGGCCGGACAGCAGCTCGCGCAGCTCGCCGAGCACCCGCCGGTAGAGCTCCTCGACCTCGTCCAGCTGGCAGCCGATGCGCACGCCGCTGGCGTTCAGTATGTAGCCGAACTCCGGCCGGGCCCCCTGCACCCGTTCCAGCAGGTCGCCGTACATGGCCAGCTGCAGCCGCATGGCGTCGGTGATCCGTTCGGCGCTCTTGATTTCCGTCGGCTCGTAGGAATACGAGCCGTACCTGGACGGCCGGCCGTCGCGCCGCTCAAGCAGGTCCGGCTCGCCGATCAGGTCGCCGTCCCTGAGCAGGCCGTGATAGATTCGTTCCGTGCCGGCGGCCATCAGCTCCTGGGTGCGGGCAAAGCGCGCGTCCTCGTCGCCGTCGCCGACCGGCTCGTACTCAAGCCCAGCCAGCAGCCGCTCCTCGTGCAGCAGCCCCCGCTCCAGGAGCAGGCCATGGAAGCGGGACGGCTCGGTCCGCCGGGACCGGTCGCCAAAACGGTCGAACCACAGCCAGTGGTTACAGGTGAAGTACTTGATGAACATCCCGGCGCTGATCCGGGGCGGTTGTTCTTGTCGGTTAGTCATGTTTCGAGGAATCGATGTAATGAATGATCCCAGCACCAGCGGACTTCTGGTCGGGATCCACCTTCGCTAAAGCTATGGTGGACAGGTGCAGTGTGCCGACCTAGGACAAATCCACGCAGGTTCTGGGCGGGACCCGCCTCCGCCCTTCGACTTCACTACGGGCGGGGCAAGTGTTATGTACTCGGTTTCACACGCCAGCGGACTTCAGGTTGAGATGATATGTGCCGGTCTGGGGCGAGTCACGCGAAGAAACCATCGGCAGGTTCTGGGCGGGACCCGCCTCCGCCCTTCGACTTCACTCAGGGATACGGGCGGACAAGTGTCATGTGCCGACACCCTGCATCTCAACATCAGTGGGCTTCGGACGGGATGCGATGTGCCCGGCTGGACCGAACGACGAAGCGAAACGTACTGAAAACGTACGTTGAGCTAGGAGCGAGGGAAGCCGGACGCAGCGCGCCCGATCCGGAGACCACTTATCTTTACTCGTACTTCAAGGCGGAGATGGGGTCCAATTCCGCCGCCTTCCTCGCCGGATACGCGCCAAACACCATGCCGATGACCATGGCCACGAGCAGGGCCGCCAGGAAGGACGGCAGGGACACGGCGTACTGGACGTCGAAGCCGGTATACCTGGCGTAGGCGATGACCGCAACCGTCAGGACCGTGCCGGACAGCCCGCCCAGGGCACCGCCGGCCGTGGTCAGGATGACCGCCTCGGCCAGGAACTGCTGCCAGATGACCGCATTCCGGGCGCCGAGTGCCTTGCGCAGTCCGACCTCGCGGACGCGCTCGGTGACCGAAACCAGCATGATGTTCATGATGCCGATGCCGCCGACCAGGAGCGAGATCGCGGCCAGCAGGCCGAGCAGGATGGTGATGGCGTTCGTCACCGTGCCGATCGTCTCCATCACCTCGGTATATGTATGCACCATGAAGTCGTCCTTGTCCGGGTCAGTGATGTCATGCCGCCGCCGCAGCACGGCCGAGGCCTCCTCGGAGACCGGATCGATGTACCGCTTGTCGGAGACGATCAGGTCTATCTCCTGCACGTACTCGTCGCCGGACAGCCGCTTCTGCATCAGCTTGAGCGGCATCAGGACGATGGTGTCGAAGTCCATCGGACCGAACACGCCGCGCGGCTCGAGCACACCGACGACCTGGAGGTTCAGCCCCTTGAGGCGGACCTTCTGGCCGATCGGGTCAGACTCGCCGAACAGGTGCTCGGCCACCTTGCTGCCGAGCACGATCACCGGCGTCATCGACTTCTCCTCGCGCTCGCTGAAGATCCGGCCGGCGCCGATCTCGGCCTGCAGGTCGAACGACATGTAGTTGGCGGTCGTGCCGAAGACCAGTGACCGGTACTCGCTGTCGCGGAATGACACGAAGGCCTGGCTGGTGTCGAAGGCCACCGCCTCGAGCACGTGCGGCAGGGACCGGAGCGCCTCGGCGTCGTCGTAGGTGATCGAGACGACCTCGGCGGCGGAGAACTGCGAGGTGATCGCGCCCTGGTCCGACAGTCCGGGGACGGTGGCGTTGATGGTCACGAAGTTCTTTCCGAACTGCTCGACCTGGGCCAGGATGTAGCTCTTCAGGCCGAAGCCGAGGGAGACGATCAGGGTGACCGAAAAGACGCCGATGGTCACGCCCAGGAGCGACAGCACGGTGCGCAGGCGGTTGCGGCGAAGGTTCCTGAGCGCCAGTCCGACGGTATTGCGATAGGCGTGCGGCATAGGCTATTCCTCCCTCAGGGCGACGATCGGGTCGAGACGCGACGCGGTCATGGCCGGCGAGACTCCCGAGACCATGCCGATTCCGGCCGCGACCACGAGCGCGGTCAGGACATACGACACCGGCATGAAGAAGTTCCAGGAGTAGCCGTAGTGCTGGACGGCCACCGATATCAGGACCGAGAAGCTGACCCCGATCACGGCGCCGACGATGCCGCCGGCCAGGGACATCGCCCCGCTCTCGATCAGGAACTGCATCAGGATGCGCCGGCTGTTGGCGCCGAGGGCCTTCCGGAGGCCGATCTCGCGCCGCCGCTCGCGCACCGAGACGAACATGATGTTCATGATGTTGATCCCGCCCACCAGGAGCGCGATCGCCGTCACCACCAGCAGGAACCCCTGCATGGCGCCGGTCACGTTGCCCAGCATCTCGGCCGCCTGGTCGGTGCTGCCGATGGTGAAGTCGTCCTTGGAAGGGTCCTTGATGTGATGCTGCCGCCGCAGGGCCCGGGCGGCGTCGTCCTTGACCGTCTCCAGATTCGCACCGTCGACGGACTTGAGTCGGATGGCCGAGACATAGTCGATGCCCGCGACCAGGCGCTGGGCGGTGGTGACCGGTATGATCACCCGGTCGTCGAGGTTCTGGAAGAAGGCCGTCCCCTGCTCGGTCGTCACGCCGACGACCGTGAACCGGATGCCCTTGATGTCGACCGTCTGCCCGACCGGGCTCCGGTCCGGCGACAGCCCCTCGGCCACGGTCGTCCCGACCACGGCCACCCGGGCGAAGCGGGCCACGTCCTCGGCGGACAGGAAACGCCCTTCGGCCATCTCCAGCCCCTCCAGGTCCCAGGCCTGCTCGTTCACCCCGACGACCGAGGTGACGACGGTCTCGCGGCCCATCGACACGGTCCGGGTCGAGTTTACGTACGGCACCACGGCCTGCACGCCGCTGACCTTCCGCAGCGCGTCGGCGTCGTCGAGCTTGAGCGTGCCGAGCACGATGCCCATGGCGATGGGCGGCGGCTCGTTCTCCTGGCTGCCGCCGGGAGTGACGCCGATCAGGTCGCCGCCGAATGAGGTCACCTGGCTCAGGATCAGGTCCTGCGCGCTCAGGCCGACCGAAGCGACAGTCAAAACGGACATCACCCCGATGATGATGCCCAAGGTGGACAGCACGGCCCGGCTCCTCATCGCCCACAGCGACTTGAGGACGGAGATTGCGTCGCGCCACCAGATATTCATAGTCAGCTGACGATCTGCCCGTCCTTGAGGCGGATGGTCCGGTCGGTGAACTCCGACAGGTAGTCCTCGTGCGTGACCATCAGGATGGTGTTGCCCTGCTGGTGCAGGCCGGTCAGGATGTCCATGATTTCGCCGGTCGCCTTCGAGTCCAGGTTGCCGGTCGGCTCGTCGGCCAGGATGAGCGACGGCGAGTTGATGAGCGACCGGGCGATGGCCACGCGCTGCTGCTCGCCACCGGAAAGCTGGTTGGGGTGGTTGTTGAGGCGATGGCTCAGGCCGACCGTGTCGAGCAGCTTCAGGGCCAGCTCGCGCGCCGCGGCCGGATCGGCCGACGGGCTGTAGGTGGTCGGCAGCAGGACGTTGTCGAGCACCGAAGTCCGCGGCAGCAGGTTGAACGCCTGAAAGATGAAGCCGATGCCCTGGTTGCGCGTCACGGCCAGCTCGTCGTCCGAGAATTCGGTCGAGTCGCGGCCCTCGAAGAGGTACTTGCCCGAGGTCGGCCGGGCCAGAAAGCCGAGGATGTGCATGAGGGTCGACTTGCCGCAGCCGGACGGACCCATGACCGACACGAACTCGCCCCTGGCGATGGTCAGGTCGACGCCGCGCAGGGCACGAATCAGCACCTCGCCCTGCTGGTACTCTTTGACTACGCCCTCGAGCCGTATCAGGTCTTCCATGCCGAAGCGGTTATTTTTCCAGGCGGTAGACGACGACGTCGTCGCCCTCCCGAAGGCCGGCGGTGATCTCGACGTGGTCGTCGGACTCCAGGCCGACGTCGACCGAGACGCGGCGCACCGCATCGCCGTCGCCGAGCAGCTCGACGTACGGACCGTCGCTGTCCCGACGGAGCGCCCGGACCGGGACGCGCAGGGCACCCGTCCGCCGATCGGTCTCGATCCCCAGGTCAGCGGTCATGCCGGAGCGCAGGCGCTCGTCCTCGGCGTCGAACTTGACGGTCGTCTTGTAGAAGATGACGTTGTCGACCACTGTCTCGGCCGGCTGGATGGCGGTCACGGTACCGGTCCACGACTCGCCGCCCACGAACGCGTCCAGGGCCACCGAAACCGGATCGCCGACATGGAGCTTGGCGATGTCGATCTCCGAGATGTTGGCGATGACCTCCAGGTTGCCCTTGGCGTTGAGCTCGACGACCGTCTGGCTGACCTGGACCCGTTCACCCAGCTCGACCGAGACCTTGGTCACCGTGCAGTCGATCGGCGCTGAGACCAGCCGCTTGTTCAGGTCATTCTGCAGTCCGACCAGGCGGGCGCTCTCGGCCGCAACCGCCGCCCGCTGGGCCGCCACGCCCTCCGGACGAACGCCGGCGCGCTTCAGGACGAGCGAGGCCTCGGCTTCGGCCAGCAGGCTCTCGTTGGTGGTGACGGTCTTCTCGGCGGTGTTCAGCGCGGCGACTGCGTTCGACACGCCGACCTCGGCGCTGATCAGGTCGGTATCGTTCTGCCGAACCTGAAGGTCCAGACCGGAACTGTCCGACAGCAGCGACTGCATGGCCGACGACAGCGCGGCCCGCGCGGTGTTGGTGTTGGCCCGGTAGGTGGCGAGCGTAGTCGCGTCGACGCCGATGGCCGAGTTCAGGGCGGAGTTAACCGCCTCCAGGTAGGTCTTGACGCTCGACAGGTGCGGAACCATGTTCGCGTACTGCAGGCGCACCGTGTCCGGCGTCGGATCGGCCGCGGCCGTGATGCGGGCCGCCTCGATCGGAGCCAGGGCGTTCAGGGCGGCGCGCCGGGTGCTGATGGCGTCGTTCGAGGCCTGGGCGCTGTTGACGGAGAAGCTCAGGAAGCCGACCGAGTCGAAAAGCGGCGCGGTCAGGCGGTTCACGGCATCGTTGGCGGCGATGGACGCGTCGTCCATGTCGGTCAGAAAGGAATTGACCTTCACGCTGACCTGAATCTGGGCCTTCTCGCGCGCGTTGAGCAGGCTCTTCTGGGCATTGTCGAGCGCCACCTTGGCGTCGTCACGGGCCAGCCGGGAAGCCTCGAGCCGCGTCCGGGACGTCTCGACCCCGCGTTCGGTCACCGCCAACTCGGCCTCGGTCGGACCGGCCTGGTACTCGGCCAGCTTGGCCTGGGCCGAAGCCAACGCGGCACGCTGGGCCAGTATCTGCGCCTCGATGTCCGCGGTGTCCAGGCGCACCAGCAGGTCCCCGGCCTTAACCTCCTGACCCTCGGCCACGGCGATCTCGGTCACCCGACCGGACACCTCAGGCTGCAGCTCGATCTTCGAGCTGGGCGCGATCGATCCGGTCACCGAGATCACCTCGACCACGTCGCCGCGGTCGACCGCATAGGTCTCGTACTCGACCTTCGGCTGCCCCCCGAAGACGACCGACAGGACGACGATCAGGACCACGACGGCCCCGACCGCCGCCAGAATCTTCTTTCTCCGGCTAAGAACTGGAAATTTCATATTGTTGTCCGCCACAGCGCGCTAAACGAGGGAAAAACCGTTTCCATGACTGAATAATGATCCCGCTGCTTGAAAAGCGGGGAACTTTAGACTAGGATAGCCTCATTTGGCCCGTAAATCAAGGGAGAACGCAAAAATCAGACCGACCTAAATGATCGACTGGAAAGCCGAAAAAAAGCCGATAATCGCCCTCGCGCCGATGGCCGACATGACCGACTCGGCCTTTTGCCGTATCGCCAAGCGTTGCGGGTGCCGGATCGTGTTCCGGGAGATGGTCAGCGCCGAGGCCCTGGTGCGCGAATCCGAGAAGACGCTGCGGATGGCCGACTTCCGCGAGGAGGAACGGCCGATCGTGCAGCAGGTCTTCGGCTCCGACCCGGCGATCATGGCCGAGGCGGTCCGGCAGCTGGACGAACGGTTCGCCCCGGACGCCTTCGACATCAACATGGGCTGTCCGGCGACCAAGATCATCGGCGGGTTCAACGGCGCGGCGCTGATGCTGGAGCCGCAGCGGGCGGCGGAGATCGTCCGGTCGGTCAAGTCGGTGACCGGCCGAGAGGTCTCGGTCAAGACGCGCCTCGGATGGTCCGATCCGACCGAGATACTGGAGTTCGCCAAGGTGATCGAGGATGCCGGAGCAGACCTGATCTCGATCCACGGCCGGACCAAGAAGCAGGGCTATGCCGGAACCGCCGACTGGGAAATGATCGGCCGGGCCCGGAAGACGGTCAGCATTCCGATGCTCGCCAACGGCGACGTGTTCGGGCCGGACGACGCCGTGCGGGCCCTGCAGGTGACCGGCTGCGACGGACTGCTGGTGGCGCGGGGCAGCCTGGGCAATCCCTGGATATTCTCGCGCATCGAGGCGATGCTCGCCGGAAACGGTTCGGCCGGTCCGAGCGAAGACGAAAAGACGGCGACCGTGCTCGAGCATGCCCGACTTCACGCCGAACTGTACGGCGGAGAGAAGCCGCTGGTCACGTTCCGCAAGCACCTGGCCTGGTATTTCCGCGGCACGCCGGGAGCGAAGGCGCTGCGCGAACGGCTGATGCAGGTCGAGACGCTCTCCGACCTCGAACGCTGCCTGAGGGCGTAGCGCGTCACCGTTCCGCCGGGCCGCCGCCGTCTCCCGTGACGGCGGCTTTTGAGCTATGCTGAACCGGTAAGCGACCCAAACCGACAGTCATCATGGACATCAGTGACCAAGAACGACACGCATCGCACCGTCGGGCGGCCATCGGCCTGAGCCTGACGCTGCTGCTGCTGCTCACGGCGACGGTCGCCGGAATGGAGGCGTTCGCGCCGGACGGCGAATCGGCGCAGGTGCCAAGGACGAATCGAGCGGCTCGACCTGAAGGAAACGGAGCGGCCGAACAGGAAATTCGACCAGCCGAACCGCTCCAGGCCGCGCTGGCCCCGACCGGCACGGAGGCCGTAGCCCGCGGACACGTCAGCCGGACGCTGGCCCTGGCATCAGCCGATGACGGAACGGCGACCGGACAGCCGTCAGATGACAGTGAACCGGCCGGCGGCGGCACCGTGCAGGAAGGCAGCAGGCCCAGCTCCGAAGTGTCCGCAGCGGAGACGCAAACAGACACGACGTCTCAGACTGGGATCGGCAGCAGCAGTTCCGGATCGTCGTCAGGCGGTAGCTCCGGACAGTCGTCCGGCAACAGTGCGGACACGAACGACGACATCGAGGACAACGGCAACGACAGTGCCGATCCGTCTAGTTCAACAGCAGAAACCGATCAGGATCAGGATCCGGAACAGAGCGCCGTCGACTCCCTGATCGAGGCACTGACCGGATTCTGGCTAAGGCTCTGGGAGACTGTCCGGGACGCAGCCATCGGACTGGCCGGATGGACCAGGGAGACGTTCGACGTCCGGGTCGAGGAAGGTTCGCAATGATCAAACTCCGCCAACCAAAACCAGCCGCGTTGGACCGACCGATATCGTCCGTCACCACAAACCAAAACGCGCCCCTAAAGGGACGCGCTTTCTTTTTATCGAGGGCCGACACTGCCGCTAGGCAGTTCCGTCTGACTCCGGTTCCGCACTTACATCCGAAACCTGCTGACGGAAACGTCGCTCGTAGATGTCGTAGAGAGCCAAGGTCACGGCCAGGGTCAGCGGTCCGAGGATGAAGCCGGAGAAGCCGTAGAACTTCAGGCCGCCGAGGATCGACAGTAGGATCAGGAGCGGATGGATCTTGGTCTGACTCTCGACCAGCTTCGGCTGAAGGAAGTTGTCGACCGTGCCGATGAGGGCGACCGACACCAGCAGCAGCCCGACGGCGGCGGCCACGTGTCCGGTCAGCAGCAGGTAGGCGGCAGCCGGGACGGTGGTCAATGAGATGCCGAAGATCGGGACGAACGACGCGATGCCGGTCATGCCGCCCCAGAAGAGCGGCGCCGGGACGCCGAACATCCAGAAGAAGAAACCGGCCAGGATGCCCTTGATGATGCCCATGATGAGGATACCGCCCATGACCGCGCGGACGGCCACGCTGACCCGACTGAACATGACCTCGTCGTACTCGTCGGCCAGGGGTGAGATGGCCAGCAGCTTCTTCTTGATCCGCGAACCGTCCTTGAGCAGGTAGTAGACCGAGATCAGCATCACCAGGAAGCCGAACACGATCGAGAAGGCGTTCGAGAACAGGCCGAGCAGGTTCGAGGACAGCGACTGGGCCATCCCGCTGGCCAACGATACGGCCTGCTCGATGAGGCGCGGAATCTGCGAATGCAGGTTCTGCGGCAGAATCCCGGCCAGATACTCCGGTACGCTGAAGACCGTCAGCTGACCCTTCAGGTCGGCGAACACCCCGACCAGCTCGCTGGCCAGCGCAGCCAGGAAGAAGGACAGCGGCAGCAGCACGACCAGGGCTACGAAGATTACGGTCAGGAAGGCGGCGGACACCTCGGACTTGAATATCCGGTTGAGGCTCCGATAGAGCGGACGGGTGACTATGGCCAGCACGCCGCCGAAGGCCAGCAGGGTCAAATAGGGCTTAAATACGAGCAAAGTCAGGACAGTGCTCAGTCCCAAGGTGACCAGGAAAAAGATTGTCTCGTATCTCTTTTGGCTCATAACACCTTAAGTATAGCAAAAAATCGGCCCCTCCGCCAGCCCCCCCACCCGACATGGCCGATGCAGCCGAGACCTAAAACAAAAGCCGAGTCGACCGACGCGGTTCGATGCTGGCCGTCGTTTTTGACAGAAAATCCAGTCAGTCGCGCTAGTCCGCGAACTCGAGGACGAACATCCGACCCCGACTGCCGGCGTTCATGACTCCCACGCCGACCCTGGCATGGGCCGACGAAAGAGCGGCCGAGACGAATTCCTGGTTGGCGGTCAAACCCCGAAAGACCAAGTCGACGTCCGGCGCATGGGCCAGGCTCTCAGTCAGCCGAACGAACGCGATCCCGGAGTCGGTCGCCCGATTGTCCGGCGTCCGGCCTTCGGGCGTAAGAGACGAGAGGTAGCCGCGGACGAACATGTCGTCGCCGTGCCGACGGGCCACGGCCACGAGCGACTGGTCCATGACCAACGGACGCAGTCCTTCGGACTGACGCCGTTCGTTCAGCCGCGCAAACAGTTCTTCCTCGGCCAACGTGTCCGGAAACGTCTCGACAGTCGAAGGCCAGAGCACGACCGCGGTTCCGCTGCCGCCGGGCGAAGAGAAGGCCAGGCTCTCGTAGGCGTCCGAACCTCCGGTCAGGCGGGCACCGAACGACTCGACGGTCTGGGCCGACCGAACGAGCGCCGAACCAGACCTGGACAGCATGACCTTCTGCTTGACCGACACCGGAAACTGGAACGACAGCAGCAAAGACAGGACGAACATGGCCAGAACCGGCACCTCGACCGCCGCAACCAGCGCACCGACCGGCTTAGTCCATGACGACTTCGACCAGCAGGTCGACGAACGGGAATGCAGAAAACTGAAGATCGGGGGAACGACGATCTCCGCCGCCGCCCAAACCGCCAGGAACGACAGCGGCTTGCCCAACGGATACGGCAGGCCGAATACGTCGGCCAGGAGACGGGCAGCCGGAACGTACGACAGCAGCGCCAGCAGCAGCCCGGCGACCAGTCCGGACATCTCCAAGACTACGGCCGCCGCACCCTTGCGGTAGCCATGCAGCAGAAAGACGAGCGCTGCGGCCAGCAGCCCGAAATCCACCAAATTCAACGCCATGTTTGGCATGACTGCATTATAACAGAAGGCGCGACGCGACGGCCGAACGGCCCCGCCGAATCCGACGCTTCCAGATCGTGACTCATGCCAAACGAAAAGGACGTCCCGATTCGAGACGTCCTGCGTTCAGTTCAGGCTGATGTGCTCCCAAGGAAACTCGTCGCGGCCGAAGTGCCCGTAGGCGGCGGTCGCGCGGTAGATCGGCCGGCGCAGACCGAGCCGCTCGATGATGGCCATCGGCCGGAAGTCAAAATGCTCCCGGAGATATTCGGACAGGTCACGTCCGTCGCCCGACCGGGCCTCGAGCATGACCGGCTCCTCACGACCGATGGCGTAGGCCACCGTCACCAGGCAGCTCCTGGCCACGCCGTTCGCGACGATGTTCTTGGCCGCAAACCGGGCCATGTAGGCCGCCGAACGGTCGACCTTGGTCGGATCCTTGCCGGAGAACGCGCCGCCGCCGTGCGGCATGAGCCCGCCGTAGGTGTCGACCATGATCTTGCGTCCGGTCAGTCCGGTGTCGGCCGAAAAGCCGCCGACCGAGAACGAGCCGGTCGGATTGATCAGCAGCCGGGAGTCGTCCATCTCCCCGACGGTCGGAAGTATCAGGTGTTCCTTCAGGAGCGACCTGACCTTCTCCGGATCGGTACCCTCGGCATGCTGAGCCGACACGACGACCGTCTGCACCCGTGAACCGTCGACCGTCACCTGGGTCTTGCCGTCCGGCCGCAGCCACTTGAACTCGGAATGATGACGGCGCAGATTCCCCAGCCCCCAGGAAAGCCGATGGGCCAGCACCATGCACTCGGGCAGGTACTCCGGCGTCTCCGCCGTGGCGTATCCGTACATGATGCCCTGATCCCCCGCCCCGCCGAGATCAACGCCGCGGGCGATGTCCGGCGACTGCTCCTCGATGTTGGTGAATACCTCGATGTCGTCCTCGTAGCCGATCTCCTTATAGACGGCCTGCGCCACCTGCGCCGGATCGACCTCGGCCATCGACGTCACCTCCCCGCCGACCATCACCGCCCCGTGGGAACCGAAAACCTCCACCGCCACGCGGCTGCGGGGATCCTTGGCCAGATAGGCATCAAGGATGGCGTCGGCGATCTGATCACAGATCTTGTCCGGATGCCCTTCGGTGACCGATTCGACTGTCTTCATAGTTATGGAAACCGCCTCGACACGGCGATGGGCTGCCTTCAGGACGCCAGAAAGGTCCAAACGGCCAAAATAGCGCCCACCTTCAGGAGCCTACCTTATATGATCGTCCGCCTTACCGCAAGAATTCACTCAACAGTCGAAAACGGGAGCGATCTGGGGGTCCGGCGAGTCGACCGGCCGGACGATTCAGACGTCGCGAAGATACGAACCCTTCTTCTTCCAGCTGGCCACGCGACGCCTGACGGCGCTCATCTCGCCCAGGTCATCGACCTCGATCGTCTCGTCCTCGTAGTCGGGGTCGGCATAGAGATGGACCGAACCGGACCCCGAACGTCCGCCGTCTGATTCGTCGTCCGGAAAGTCGAGGCACGAACGGTCGGCCTCGGTGATAAACATCGACGGGTACTCGATCCCGCCGTCAAAGCCGGCCCGTCGCGGATAGCACAGGAACAGCCGCTGCCTGGCCCGGGTGACGGCGACGTAAAACAGGCGCCGCTCCTCCTCCAGACCGCCCGGCTCGGCGAACGCCCGCTGGTTGGGAAAGCCGGAGCCGGTCAGGTGCATGACGAAGACGGTGTCCCATTCGAGTCCCTTGGCCTGATGGATGGTCGACAGCACGACCTGCCGTCCCTGGTTCCGGCTGCGGCCGCCGTTCCGCGAATGGACCGCGTCGTTCAGCGCGACCTCGGCCAGGAAGTCCACGACCTTCTCGTAGCCGTCGGCGAAGGCCGCGAGCTGGCCCAGGTCCTCGAGCCGCTCGCGCGAGTTGGGGTATTCCGAATTCAGGTAGCTGACATAGGGCGAGTCGAGGAGGGCCCGGACCATGTCGGCCGGACGTCCGGCTGCTGCCGAGACTCCTTCGAGCGTGGTGCGCAGGTCGCGCCAGCCGACGGCCGCGCGGCGTCCGGCGATCGACTCGACGGCCGGCGACAGCAGCGCCTGCTCGAGCGAGCCGAACGACAGCACGGCGGCGAAGATTCGGTCAGCGGTGACGTCGCCGATCCCCTGCTGGAACGACAGCACCCGCCGCCAGGCCGCCTCGTCCGCCAGGTTGCTGGTCAGCCGCAGGAAGGCCAGCGCGTCCTTGACGTGGGCCCGCTCGAAGAAACGCAGCCCGCCCCGGTACTCGTACTCCAGGCCGCGCCGCATCAGCTCGAACTCCAGCGCCTGCGAGTGGTGGGTGGCACGGAACAGCACGGCGATCTCCCTCGGGTCGACCGCCGCGGACGACACCAGGTCGGCGATCCGGTCGGCGATGTAGGCGGCCTCGGCGGCGACCGACGGCAGCGACATGACGCGCGGCAGCGACGATCCCGGACGGACGGCCCGCAGGCGCTTGGGAAACTGGTCGACGTTACGGGAGATGACGTCGTTCGCCAAGTCGAGTATCTCGGGAGTCGAACGATAGTTGGTCTCCAGCCGGAACTGACGGGCGCCGGGAAAGTGCTGCGGGAAGTCGAGGATGTTCCTGACGTTCGCCGCCCGAAATGAATAGATGCTCTGGGCGTCGTCGCCGACCGCCAGCACGTTTCCGTGCGCCTCGGAAAGCAGGCGCACGATGCTGTCCTGGAGGGCGTTCGTGTCCTGGTACTCGTCGACCAGGATGAAACGAAAGCGAGACGAAACTGACTTCCGCACGTCCGCCTCGTCCGACAGCAAAAAGTACAGGTGCAGCAGCAGGTCGTCGAAGTCCATGGCGTTGCCGTCCCGCTTCTTGCGGTCGTACGTCTCGAGCACGCCGACGATGTCCCTCTCCAGGTGCATGAAGTCCGGATACTTCCGTTCCAGTACCGAACTGACCGACACCATGGCGTTCTTGGCGTAGCTGGCCACGGACTGCACCACGGCCGGCGACGGGAAACGGCTCTCCTTAGTGTCGAGGACCAGCTCGCGGATGCAGGCCTTGACCATCGTCTTGGCGTCCTCCTGGTCGAGGATGGTGAAATTGGGACGGAAGCCTAGGCGTTCGGCGTGCTGCCGGAGCAGCCGATTGGCGACCGAATGAAAGGTGCCGCCCCACAGGCCGCCGACGTCGCCGCGGCCGGAGAGCAGCTCGGTGATGCGGCCCATCATCTCGTCGGCCGCCTTGTTGGTGAAGGTCAGGAGCAGGATCTCTTCCGGCCGGACACCCTGACCGATCAGGTGGGCCACGCGGTAGACGACCGTCCTGGTCTTGCCCGAACCGGCGCCGGCCAGCACCAGGCAGTGCCCGTCGCCCTCAGTCACGGCCCGGTACTGCTCGTCGTTCAGCAGGTTCCGAAAGTCAGCCGACGTCTCCGTCCGTCCGTCGGCCTTCGGTGTCCTGACCCTGGTCGTCGTGTCTCCGCTCATGCGTCTGTCGTTAATGGGCCCGAGCCCGCAATGGTCTCCACTATACAGTCGTCCGGACAGGCCGGGCAAACCGCAAAAGGCGGAACCGCGAGCCCGAGCCGCCGGTCCCGCCGAAACCGCTCACCATGAGCCGCCTCCGCCGCCGCCGGAACCGCCGCCCGACGACCCGCCGGAGAATCCGCTGCCGCCGGAACTGCGCTGCGGACTCGCGGTCACGGCCCGGGTCAGGCCGGACTGCAGCCCACCCAACGAGCGGGACAGAACGACGGCGTTGAACCCGGAGGCGAACGACTGGCCCCGATACCAGTCCGGACGGGGCAGGGTCATGTCCTTGAACGCCTCGGACCACCGGTCGACCACGCCGAAGACCATGGCGTACGGCAGGAACCTCTCGAAGACATGCTCGTCCTCCTGCCACCTGAGCCGATACCTCTCGGCCGTGTTCAGGTACTCGCGGAAGCCGCGCAGATGCTCCAGGGCCTGCACGCCCTTCTTGGTCCGACGGGGCATCCGCGACCCGAAAGCCAAGACGACTATTCCGGTCAGAACCAGACCGATCGACACCAGCAGAAGGTTGGCCGTAGTGTCGACCACCAGAAGAAACGTGCCCGCAAACATGGAAAACGCCCCGGCCAGGAACAGCAGGAAGGCGAACTTGTAGTACCGCTGCCTGACCTTGTCCGGACTTCGGTCAAAGTAGCCGCCGTTGACCAGTTGGCCGTACAGCCGCCGCTGCAGCAGCCCCAAGGCCTGGTCAAACTTGTAGTCGTCGGCCAGCTCGTTTAGGGTGGCCTCCTTACGCGGACCGAACATGACCTTCAGCACCTTGATCTCGTGAGGGCGGAGCGACTCGTCTTCACGGAAGTCGCCGCGCAGCAGGTCGAACCGGTAGTCCTGCCGGCTGAGCAGACGCTTCGGGAGTTCGGTGATCATCAGGTATCCGCGGACGGCCAGGTCGACGATGGTGGCGCTGACGTCCAGCGCATCGGCCCGCTCGTCCTGAAGGGTGCCGACCTCGGCCGGCGTCAGACCGTCCGGCTGCTCATACTGAACGACCAGCGTGCCCGATCCCTGCGGGTCCCGGCCGCGACGCCGCCAAATACCCAACATGACGGCCAGGACCAGCAGAGGGCAGGCAAGACCGATCACCAAGCCGAACGTGTTCGGCCATACATAGTCGTTCCAAAAACTGGCCGGAATCGGCTCGATGACCGCGACTGCACCCTTGGGGCCCCAACCGGCGACCACGGTCAGCGGACCCTCGTCGGCGGAAAACCGAACGGTACGGCCGAGCGTGTCGAACCGACAGTCGCTCTCGGTCGATCCCAGCGGTCCGGTGTAGCAGGTGGCCGACAGGCTGCCCGGATCGACAGAGTCCGGCAGGCTCACGGTGGCCGTAACCTGTCGGAGCGGCACCTCCCAGTCGTGACCGGTCACGTTCCAGTAGACCTCGTCGTGGTCGTCGAAATAACGGACCGCGCCGCTGACGCGGTAGGTGATGACGTAACGCCGGACGCCGGATATCGTCACGTCCGGGTCACCGATCACGATCCTGATCGCCGCTGCCGAACGATCCAGTTCGTACGGCGCGCCGTCGACCGACAGCACTTCGATCGGCACGGTGACCTGACGCCCGTCCTCCATCTCGTAGCGAATCGGCAGGTCGCGAAAGATTCCGTGGCGCGGGGACGGGAACCGGTAATCGATGGTCTCGACCACGGTCATGGTGCCGTCGCCGTGCACGGTCACGGCGGACGAGAAGGCGGATACCTCCTCGTAGTATTCGACCTGCGCCGACGTCGAGAGCGGCCGGACGACGACGGTCAGGGCGACCGCCAGGCAAAACAAACCGACGATGAACGACCTGCTTTTTAGCATAGGAAAAAACTAAGGCTGACCGAGACGGTCAGCGGTTCAGAAAGCGGGACTTGTTGGAGTTGTGCTCGGAGAGCGATCGCGCGTAATGCACGGAACCGGAGGCATCAGTCAGGAAATACCAGTAGTCGTTCGGTTCGGGGTCGACCGCCGCCCGCAGCGCCTCCAGGCCGGGATTGCCGATCGGTCCGGCCGGCAAACCGCGGTACAGGTAGGTGTTGAACGGCGAGTCGATGCGGGTGTCGTCATAGCTCACGGATGGACGGCTGCCGCCGGTGGCGTAGTTGACGGTCGAGTCGGCCTGCAGCGGCATGCCGGCATCCAGCCGACGCCAGAACAGGTCGGCGGCCAGCCGCATGTCCTCGCCTCCCCTGACCTCGCGTTCCAGCACGCTGGCCATGGTCACGACCTCGAACATGGTGCGGCCCTCGTTCTGCGCTCCGGCCTCGATCTCCGGCCCGACCCGCCGACCGAAGTTGTCGAGCAGGCGATGGACCACGTCCGAGGTGCTGGCGTCGGAGTACAGACGGTAGGTGTCCGGAAAAAGATACCCTTCGAGGCCACGGCCGGACGGCACGTCGGACAGGAACGGATACTCGCCCCTCAACTGCTCCATGGCCGGCGAGTCGGAACCGGCCACGGCTGCCGGCTGGCCGGTCAGGAAGTACAGGTCGGCCGCCGCCTGGTTCAGGCCGAGGGACTCGAGCGAATCGTGCAGCTCGCGCAGGGTCTCGCCCTCGCGCAGCAGCAGCGTCACCTCCCGGTCGGCCGCCCCGACCTCAGCCAGCCGGCGGGCGATGTCGCCGTACGAGCCGACCCCGGTCAGGACGTGCTCGCCGGGCTGGATCCGGGTGGCCAGGCCGCTCCGCAGCAGCGACAGCCTAAACAGCGTCCGGCTGCGGACATAGCCGTCCTCGACCAGCCGATCGACGATGCCGTCGATGCTCTCCCCCTCCGACACGACGAACAGCCCGCCGTCCGGTCGGCCGGGAGTCAGCAGGTAGAGCAAAAACGACGCCGCCAGGATGACGGCCGCCGCCGCGACAATCTTACGTCCGAGACGCGCCATGCCTTACAGAAAACAATTGAGACGTTCGTCGTCCTTCAGCCGGTCGACGATCTGCTTGACCTCGTGGGCCCGGTCCTGCGGACAGATCAGCAGCGCGTCGCCGGTATCGACGATGACCATGCCGGAGACGCCGACTGTAGCGACCAGCTTGCCCTCCGGGCACTGGACCAGGTTGCCGACCGAGTCGATCCCGACATGCTGGCCACGCACCACGTTCTCGTCCGCATCGCGAGCCAGTACCTCGCGCACCGTCCGCCAGTTGCCGATGTCCATCCAGCCGAACTCAGCCGGCACCACCAGCAGCCGACGCTCCTTCTCGAGAATTCCGTAGTCGATGCTGACCGAGACCAGGCGGTCGAAGCAGGCAGAAACGGTCTCGTCCTCGGACGGCGTGCCGAACGACTCGCGCATCTGGCCGAACAGCTCGGCATGCTGCGGCAGGTGCAGCCAGTACAGCTCGAGGAACGAGCGCACCCGCCCGACGATCAGGGTCGGATTCCACAGGTAGCGGCCGTCGGCCAGATATCCCTCGGCCGTGGCGCGGTCCGGCTTCTCGACGAACTGGCTGACCTCGAAGATGTCCCAGCCGTCGTCATGCCCGACCTGGGCGTCGAGTCGGATGTAGCCGTAGCCGGTCTCCGGATAGGTCGGACGGATGCCGATCAGCACTGTCCGGCTCGGGTCGGACTCGACCGTCCGGCCGGCCGCGGCGATCGCGGAGTGGTAGGCGTCCGGGTCGCGCACGTGGGCATCGGAGTTGATCACGACGAAGGTCTCGTCGGGACGGTCGACGGACAGCCGAAGCAGCGCGTACCCGATGGCCGAAGCGGTGTCGCGCCGGCACGGCTCACGAACGACGTGGCCGGCGGGCAGCTCCGGCAGCTGGGCCATAACCGCCGCCGCCTGCTCGTCGGCCGTGGCGACGTAGATGTCCTGCGGCGAGAAGCGGGACCGGACGCGAGCATAGGTGGCCTTAAGCATGGACAGCGAACCGACGATCGCTTCCAACTGCTTGGGACTGCCCTTTCTCGATACCGGCCAGAGACGGGTCCCGCCTCCGCCGGCCAAAATTACGGCGATCATAATTGCTTGCTCCGATTAGCCTCCTCCGATCCGGACCGGCGAACCAGCCGCCCGGAAATTTTCTGACGATCCCCGTACCAGTTACCGACAACGCCCACGACCGCCGCCCAGGCGGTGCCCAGCAGCGCTCCGGCCAGCACGTCGAGCGGGAAGTGAACCCCGACGGCGACCCGGCCGACGGCAACCAGGACAGCGACGGCCAAAGCCGGCAGGCCGTACCGTCGATTGACCATCAGCACCGAGACGGCCAGGGCAAAGGCCAACGTCGCGTGGTCCGACGGAAACGACTTGGCCAGAAGCGGCGGATCGACCAGCAGGCGCACGCCGTCGAGTGAGACGAACGGCCGCTCACGGAACAGGATCATGGCCAGCACGGCGCTGTCGACGGCCGACAGGGCCACGGCCACGAGCGAACGAACCGCAATGACCGGACCGTCGACGCCACGACTCCTCCGTCCACCCCAGAGACGGTCGCTGACCGACACGACGGCCGCCAACAGCACCGCCGCGGCCAAGACGTAAATCAGCCATTTGGCGGCAACTACGGCAGCGAAATCAAAGACGTGACTGGTACCGGCCAGGCCGTTGAGCCACCTGAATGCCGACAGGTCATAAGGTAAAGTTGGCATGGATTCAAGTTACATCGTAAGGTCGACATTTGGCAAAGCCGGTTGGACAAATTGAGGACAGCGAAACGAACCCGGAATTCATTTCGGCGACAACAAAAAAAACGACCGCTAGGCGGTCGCCGCGAGGCTCGCGTCGGCTGACGTCAGTCCATACCGACGACATCATCCGAAGAATCAAGCTGATCAGTGAAATCCTTCAGGGGCATCAAGACGAAACCATGATACGTGTCGACTAGAAAAAATTTCCTAGCCTGGCCATTGTCGACTATCGTCACTGTGGGAGGAAAGACCTTCGCCGGCACCAATACCCCATGCCTTCTGAGCACACTCAAAAAATGACGAAGTTCATCATCCTTCGGCCTCCAGTCCAGCTCGCTGAAAAGTCCTTCCTTCTTCAGCCCCCTTACCATGGCCCAGAAATTGAGAGGTGTCGTATCGAGCCGCATTTCCAGCAGGAGCACGTTGACTATCTGCCGCAGCCGAACCAGGACCAGAAACGCCTCCATGTCACCATTTGAACTGAACTGCTTCCTGCCGAGCATGTCGGACGCCCGCTTGAGTGGAGAATCCTCGCTGTCGACTAAATCCTCATAGGTCATGAAACCGTCTGCCGACCCGATCAGGTCGGAGCTGCTTCTGTTGGCCGGTTTCAGGATCAGAACTGCCTGTCCCTGATTTCGCAGATCCTGAATAGCCGGAATGAAGTCCCGATCGAGGCTGGCGAAGATCAACGTGTCAAAAATAACGTACCTCGCCAGAAACCCAAGCAAGGAAATGATGTTGGGGTCAGCCGTATCCTTGTCTCGCCGCAGACGGGGACAGTCAATGACCTCTATTCCACACCCATGCAGCAGGTCGCGCTGACGAATCGTCAGCCGGCTGGCGTCGGCGAACGCCATCGCCCTGATGACATGCCCAACCTCCCGAGCCACGTTCAGCAGTCCGGCCGGAGAGAAAAGAAGACCTTCCCCACCGGTGACCGACTCAAACCCTTCTCCTTTGAGGGACAAGGAAAAATTTTCGAGGTCCAGGACCAGTATGACCTTCCGGGCATTGGGATTCGAATTCCAATCCGGTCCGGAACTGTGCGGTCCGCCCATTGTATCCTCCTTCCCGTCGAACCGACGTTCGACAGGTCATGGCAACCTAGCGCCCACGGCGACAAATGTCAATGACCAGACGAAAAACCGCCGTACGGACGGCGGGCTACTTCTGACAGCTGGGGCAGTAGTGCGTACCCCGTCCGCCGAGACGGACCTTGCGGATCGATCCGCCGCAGCGCGAGCACGGCTGACCCTCGCGCCCGTAGGCCTCGAGCTCGCGCTCGTATCCGCCCCGCCGGCCATGGGCGTCGCGATAGGAATCGACCGACGTACCACCGATCCGTATCGAACGGCGCAGGACATGTCGGACTGCCTCGAACAGCGACCGCACCTCGTCCGGCCGCAGCTTGCCCGCGGCCCGGCCGGGCCTGATCCCGGCCCGCCACAGCGACTCGTCGGAATAGATGTTGCCCACTCCGACCACGCACTTCTGCGACAGCAGCAGCGGCTTGATCGCCGCCCGCGAATGGGCCTTCAGGCAGGCGGCGAACCCGTCGAGAATAAAATCCTTGCCCATTGGCTCCGGACCGTAGCCGAGCGGTCCGAGAACTTTCCTCTCCAGCTCGTCCGTTCGGCAGACTCGCAGGAAGCCGAACTTGCGCAGGTCGTCGAAGAACATGACCTTTCCGCCGGACAGCCGGAACACGACGTGCGTATGGCGGCCCGGCTCGTGGTCCGGCTCGACCAGCAGCATCCGGCCGGTCATCTTCAGGTGCACGACCAGGGTATCCCCGCCGGACAGCCCGATCAGCAGCAGCTTGGCGCGCCGGCCGACGGACTCGATGCGCCGGCCGGTCAGACAGTCGGCGAAGCGTCGGGCGCTCAGGTTGAGGCGGCCGGCGAAACGCACCTCGACCGAACTGATCCTGCGTCCGACGACAGCCCGTTCCAGCTGCCGGCGCACGGTCTCAACTTCGGGCAATTCGGGCATAAGTTAGGCTATAGGTTTCAGGAAATGGGTTATGGGCTCGAAAGAAGCGGGACAACGATCCCATCACCCATGGACTACCCCTATAGCCTAGATGAGCGGAGAGCCGGTCATACCGTCGGGCTTGTCGACGCCGAGAAGCCTGAGCACCGTCGGCGCGGTGTCGGCCAGCATTCCGGCCGGAGACATCAGCGACAGGTCGCCGCCGACGCCCTCACTGCCGCTGGGGGCGGACTGACCGCGCCAGCGCTCGCCGACGACGATGAACGGAACCGGATTGGTGCTGTGCTCCTTGTCCAGCTCGCCGGTCTGCAGATTCAGGACCTCCTCGCCGTTGCCGTGGTCGGCGGTGATGACCACCGCGCCGCCCCTGGGCAGCACGGCGTTGACGATCCGCCCGACGCAGCGGTCGACCGTCTCGCAGCCGACCTTCGTGGCCTCGAAGTTTCCGGAGTGCCCGACCATGTCGGCATTGGCGAAGTTGGCGACGATGAAGTCAAACTCGCCCCGTTCGACCTCCTGCAGGATACGGTCGGCGATCTTGGACGCCGACATCTCCGGTGCCTGGTCGTAGGACGAGACGCGCGGCGACGGGATGATGACCCGAGACTCACCGGGGAACTCGTCCTCACGCATCCCGTTCAGGAAAAACGTGACGTGGGCGTACTTCTCGGTCTCGGCGATGTGCAGCTGCTTCAGTCCGGCGGCCGAGACGACCTGGGCCAGGCAGGTCTCGATGATCTCGGGCGGAAACGCCACCCTGACCGGCAGGCCCCTCTCGTACTCGGCCATCGTGCCAAAGAACAGCTCCGGCAGCAGCGTCCGCTCGAACTTGGAGAAGTCCGGTCTGACGAAGGCGGAAGTGATCTGCCTGGCCCGGTCCGGACGGAAGTTGGCGAAGATCACCGCGTCGCCGTTCTTGATCGGCCCGACCGGCCTGCCGTCCGGGCCGACCACGGCCACCGGCACGAACTCCTCGTCGTAGACCTCGGCCGCATACGACTTCTCCAGCGCCGCCGCCGGATCCTGGCAGGTGCTGTCGGTCTCGCCGGTCACCGCCCGGTAGGCCTTCTCGACGCGGTCCCAACGGTTGTCGCGGTCCATGGCATAGAAGCGTCCGCTGACCGAACCGATCCGGCCGAAGCCCAGCTCCTTCAGCTTGGCCTGCAGCTCGCGCACGAAATCGATGCCCGCGTTGAACTTGGTGTCGCGCCCGTCGGTGAAGACGTGCACCACCACGTCCTTGATCTCCTGCTTCTGGGCGAACTCCAGCAGCGCATGGACGTGCGCATCCGAGCCGTGCACGTTGCCCGGACTCAGGATGCCCATGATGTGCAGGGTGGAACCGTGCTGCCGGACGTGCTCGGCCGCCGCCAGGAACACCTCGTTCTGAAAGAAGCCGCCGTTCTGTATCGACAGGTTGATGCGCGGAAAGGTCTGATAGAAAATCCGGCCGGCACCGATGGTCAGGTGGCCGACCTCCGAGTTTCCCATCTCGCCCCACGACAGGCCGACCGCCTCGCCTGAGGCATGGACCGTCATGGTCGGAAAGGTGGTGATGATCTCGTCCAGATAGGGCGTGTCGGCGGCCTCGACCGGATTGCCCGGCCCGGACTGGGCGACGCCCCAGCCGTCCAGGATCAGCAGAACCACCGGTTTGAACTTTTCTTCGGCCATATTCGTCAAGACAAAAGCGAGTGTCCGGTCATCTCGTCCGGCTTAGGAAGGCCCAGCACCTCCAATATGGTAGGGGCCACGTCGGCCAGCGTGCCGTCCCTGAGGCGACGGCGGCGAAGGCGCTTGCCGATTATGACGAAAGGAACGGGATTGGTCGAATGTTCGGTGATCACCTCACCGGTCCGACGGTCGGCCATCCGCTCGGCGTTGCCGTGGTCGCCGACTATGGCCAGCGTGCCGTCGCGGGCCAGGACCTCCTTGGCCAGGGTGTCCAGGCATGCGTCCACGCACCGAACCGCCTCGACGGTCGCCGGAATGTTTCCCGAATGTGCCACCATGTCGGCGTTGGCGAAATTCAGGGCGATGAAGTCGTCCCGGCCGGCGCGCAGCCGACGGACCACCTCGTCCGTGATGACCCGAGCCCGCATCTCCGGCCGCAGGTAGTGGTGCGGCACGAACTGGGACGGGATGCGCATCCGCTCCTCGCCGAACCGTATCTGGGAAAAGCCGCCGTTCAGGAAGTACGTCACGTGGGCGAACTTCTCGCTCTCGGCGATGTACAGCTGACGCATCCCGTTCCGGCCCAGGACCTCGGTCAGGCCCATCTTAACGTCGCGGCTGGGAAAGGCGGTCATGATGCTGTCCAGGTCGGGACCGAAGTCGGTCATGGCCACGAACCGAAGATCCCTGACCACCTTATGGCGAACGAAGGCACCGTCGTTGCGCCGGGTGAATTCCTTCTGGACGAAGGTCTTAGCCAGCTGCCGGGCCCGGTCCGATCGAAGGTTGAAGAACACGATCGAGTCGCCGTCGTCGACGGGGCCGATCGGCCGATGCCTGGCGTCGACGATGACTGTCGGCAGCAGAAACTCGTCGGTCTCGCCGCGGTCGTAGCCGCGCCGGACGGCCGTCGCCGGATCCGGGGCGGCCACTCCCCGACCGCAGACGATGGCGTTGTAGGCATGCTGGGTCCTGACCCACCACTTGTTGCGGTCCATGGCGTAGAACCGCCCCATGATCGAGGCGACCCGCTGACCGTCGGACAGGTGCCTGTTCAGGGCCTGCAGCAGCTTGAGGGCGGAATGGGGCGACGAGTCACGTCCGTCGGTGAACAGGTGCAGCCGAACGTCGCGAATCCTTTCCCGGCGCATCATCTCGAGCAGGGCGTACAAGTGGGCCGGCGAGGAGTGGGCGCTGTTGCCGTTGGACAGCAGTCCCATGACGTGAAGGCACGATCCGTTTCGTCGGACGTGCTTGACCGCCTCCCTGAGGGCCGAATTCTTGAAGAACGTCCCGTCCTTGATGGCCTCGGTCACGTAGAGGATGTCCTGATGGACGATCCGCCCGGCGCCGATGTTGGAGTGTCCGGCCTCGGAGTTGCCCTCCTGATTCGGGAGAAGGCCGACATGACGACCGTGGGCCATCAGGCGCGAGCTGGGAAATTTCTTCTGCAAAGCGGACAGCGACGGCGTGCCGGCCAGGCAGATGGCGTTGCCGCGGCCCGGCGGGGCGATTCCCCAACCGTCGAGGATAGCCAAAACAAACGGACCGGAACCCTGTCCCGCCCCATCCTGCCCGCCCCTACGGACGGCGACTCTTTTGGCCCTGGATGACCGCACTGGCATGGCCATATTATATAGTAAGCCCGATTTAAGTTGAATCTGGAGAATTGATATCCGACGACCATGGCAAACAACGGCCACGGAAAACAAAAGACGCCGCATTCGGCAGCGTCATCCGGAACCAGTCGCGACTTCAGGCCGCCAGCTCGGACTCGATCTCCATCATCCGGTTGTACTTCTCCAGCCGCTCGCTGCGGGACAACGAGCCGGTCTTGATGAACTCGGAATTCACGGCGACGGCCAGGTCGGCGATGAACGTGTCGGCGGTCTCGCCGGACCGGTGCGAGATGGCCGTCCGATAGCCGCTGGCATGGGCCAGCTCGATGGCGTCGATCGTCTCGGACAGGCTGCCGATCTGGTTGACCTTGATCAGGATGGCGTTGGCCGCCCCGGTCTCGATCCCGCGCCGCAGCCGGTCGACGTCGGTCACGAACAGGTCGTCACCGACCAGGACCAGCTTCTTGCCGAGCTGCCGGGTCTGTTCGGTCCAGTTGTTCCAGTCGTCCTCGGCCAAACCGTCCTCGAGCGTCATGAACGGGTACTTCTTGATCCAGCCGGCGTACATCTCCGTCATCTGCGCCGCGGTCATCGAGCGGCGGTCCAGGCGCAGCTCATAGCGCCGCCGCTTCTCGTCGTAGAACTCGGAGGCAGCCACGTCGGCACCGAGCATGACGTCGCGGCCGGGCCGGTAGCCGGCCTTGCGGATGGCCTGGACAATCAGCTTGAAGGCCTGCTCGTTCGACTCCAGGTGCGGCGCGTAGCCGCCCTCGTCGCCGACCGAAGTGACGTAGCCGGATTCCTTGAGTATGCCCCTGAGGGCATGGAAAATCTCGGCCCCGGCCCGCACCCGCTCGGCGAACTTCCGCTGCTGCGGGATGATCAGGCACTCCTGAAAGTCGATCGCCCAGTCGGCATGACGGCCGCCGTTAAGCACGTTCATCATCGGCAGCGGCATCTTGTATCCGCGGTACGACAGCCGAAAAGCCGAACGCAGGTAGGCGTAGAGAGGCCGGCGACGGACGGCGGCACCGGCCCGGGCCGCGGCCAGCGAGACGGCCAGGATGGCGTTGGCCCCCAGCTTCGACTTGTTCTCCGTGCCGTCGAGCTCGATCAGTTCCCGGTCGAGCGCCCGCTGCCGGGTCACGTCGAAACCGACGAGCTGCCCGAGGATGCGGGTGTTCACGTTCCGGACCGCCTTGGTCACGCCCAACCCGCCGTACCTCTTTCGGTTACCGTCGCGCAGCTCCAGCGCCTCATGGGTGCCGGTCGAGGCGCCGGACGGAACGGAGGCGACGCCGCTGAACCCGCCCTCGACGTCGATCCGGACCGACAGCGTCGGATTGCCGCGCGAGTCCAGGATCTCGCGGGCCTTGATGTTCTTGATTCGGCTGGTCATGGCAGTTGCGTCAGGGTTGAAACGGCCCTAGGCCA
Source organism: bacterium (assembly GCA_043825985.1). Taxonomy (GTDB): domain Bacteria; phylum Patescibacteriota; class Patescibacteriia; order SG8-24; family SG8-24; genus UBA1561. Next base: position 56,365 of record JBDRRB010000018.1, read on the forward strand.
AAAGCGGGGCGATCCCCGGCAGGGTGTGTCCGGACAGGTACTCGAGCATCGCCCCGCCGCCGGTCGAGACGAAGTCGACGTAGTCGGACATGCCGGTCTGCTCCAGGGCGACGATGGTCTCGCCGCCGCCGACCACGCCGAAGGCCCGACCGCTGGACCGGGCGGCGACGATCCTGGCCAGCGACATCGTCCCGTGGCTGAACTGCGGTATCTCGAAGACGCCCATCGGACCGTTCCAGACGATCGTCCGGGCGCGCTTGATGCGGGCGGCGAAGTCACGGGTCGTCTCCGGACCGATGTCGAGGACGAACTCGTCGCGACGGACGTCGTCCACCGACGCCACGCGCGTGCGCGCTCCGGCGGACAGGGAAGACGCCGCCAGCACGTCGCTCGGCAGCACTATCTTCCGGCTGCGGACCAGCCGCCGGGCAGCCATGACCTCCTGACGCGGAACCTCGGAACGGCCGACCGACAGTCCACGCGCCCGCAACAGGCTGTTGGCCAGCCCGCCGCCGACCAGGACCTCGTCGGCCACCTTGAGCAGCTTCTTCAGAGTCGGCAGCTTGGTCGATATCTTCGCCCCGCCGAGCAGGACAACGAACGGACTACCCGACCGCTTCAACAGGCGGTTCAGGTTATGGACCTCGGCCTCCATCAGCGAACCGGCATAGCTGCGCAGGTACCGGGTGACGCCGACGTTCGAGGCGTGCTTACGGTGTGCGACAGCAAAGGCGTCGTCCACGTACAGGTCGGCTAGGGACGCCAGGCGACGGGCGAAAAAGCGGTCGTTCCTCTCCTCGCCGGGATAGAAGCGGACGTTCTCGAGCAGGGCCACCTGCCCGTCCCGAAGCTTGGACAGGACATCCTCGGCACCGTGGTCGGCCGTGATGTCGGGCCGGACGAACAGGACCTTCCGCCGCAGCAGCTTCTCCAGCCGCGAGGCGACCGGCGCCAGCGACAGCCCGCGCTCGTGGCCGTCCGGACGCCCGAGATGCGAGACCAGGATCACCTTGGCCTTGCGTTCGGTCAGGTGTCCGATCGTCGGCAGCGAGGCGCGCAGCTTGGCGTCGTCGCCCGACGCGACCAGTCCGCGCGTCAGCGGCACGTTGTAGTCGACGCGCACCAGCACCCGCTTTCCGGCCAGATGCGGCAGCTCGCCCAGTCCCTTGATCCTCCTCATAGTACGATGACGAAACGGATTTACTGTCTGCAGTATAACATCCCGGCGACGAAGCCGCCGCACAAAAAATTTTTCCGGAAGAAATTTAGTACGCGATGTCGAGCAATACGATCTCCGGCGGGTCGAGCAGGCGGGCCCGAACGGTCGACTCGCCGACGCCGGACGTGATGAACAGGTCCATCGGTCCGTACGGGAACAGGCCCCGGTCGTAGCGCTGGTCGATGAGGATCGGCAGCGGCACGACCGGACCGACGAACGGCAGCCGCACCTGCCCGCCGTGCGTATGCCCGGACAGCATCAGGTCGACGCCGTAGTACTCGGCCTGGTTGGCCGGGTCAGGATTGTGGACCGCCAAAATGACGGCCGCATCCTCCGGCAGTCCGCGGAAGGCCTCCCTCCAGTCGGGAGTCCCGTACCAGATGTCGTCCAGCCCGACCAGAAACGGACCGTCGTCGCCGAGCCGGACCGACTCGTTGGTCAGCACCTCGACGCTCTGTCCCTCGACCGCCCGCCGGACGTCGACCGCACCGACGCGATAGTCGGTGTTGCCCAGAACGGCAAAGGTCCCGTAGCGGCTCCGCAGCGACCGAAAGGGAAAGAGGTCGCCCAGGCCGTCCTCACCGTCGGCGATGTCCCCCAGGACCAGCACGGCGTCCGGCTCCAGCCCGTTGATCCTCTCGACCACCCGACGCAGCCAGTCAGCATGGCGGTAAAGCCCGAGATGACTGTCGGAGATGATGGCCAGCGAGAGATGCGAGTCTCCCGGACCGACCGTCACGGCCTGCCGCCGGACGACCAGCCGATGCGTCTCGACCAGGCTGGCGTAGCCGACCACCAGCCAGACCAGAACAAGAAAAAACGCCAGACCGGCATGCAGCCCGCGGGAAAACAGTCCGGACCAGCGGTAGTGCAGCCAGGTCAGGTAGAGCGGAACCGCCGCCAGGAGCAGCGCGATGGTCAGGTCAAACCAAAATGACATGTCGGTCGTGATCCTTCGGTCAGCGTTTAGAGATTGGCGTCAGAGAGTCCGGCCGATCTGCTCGGCCATCTCGGCCAGGCGCATCGAATAGCCCCATTCGTTGTCGTACCAGGCCACGACCTTCACGAAGTCGCCGCCGACGACCTTGGTCAGCGACAGGTCGACGATGGCCGAATGCGGATTGCCGATGAAGTCGGACGAGACCAGCGGCTCGTCGGTGACGTCGACAATGCCCCGATAGCGAATCCCCTTGGTCGCCTTGTGCAGCGTGTCGTTGACCTCGTCGACCGTGACCTTGCGCTTGAGAAGGAAGGTGAAGTCGGACAGCGACACCACCTGGGTCGGCACGCGAATCGCCATGCCGTCGAACATGCCCTTCAGCTCTGGAATGACTTCCGTGGTGGCGATGGCCGCACCGGTAGTGGTCGGAACGATGTTGGCCGCCGCAGCCCGGGCCCGACGCAGGTCCTTATGCGGACCGTCCTGCAGATTCTGGTCGGCGGTGTAGCTGTGGACCGTGGTCATGAGCGCCCGCCGCACCCCGAACGAGTTGTGCATGATCTCGGCCACCGGCGCGATGCAGTTGGTGGTGCAGGAGGCGTTGTTCGTGACCTTGGCCCGCGGCTTGCCGCCGTCGTTCACCCCGATGACGTGGGTCGGGACGTTGCCGCCCTTGGCCGGAGCGGAGATGATGACGTGCCGCGCCCCGGCGGTCAGGTGCTGGCTGGCCAGTTCCTCGGTGCAGAACCGCCCGGTGCACTCGAGCACGATGTCGATCTTGTCCTTGGCCCACGGCAGTTTGGTTGGATCCTTTTCCTGATAGACCCGCACTCTCTTGCCGCCGACGATCAGGCTGGTCGAATCGGACTCGACCTTCCGATCGTACTGGCCGTAGACCGTATCGTACCTGAGCAGATGGGCCAGCGTGTCGGTGTCGGTCAGGTCATTGATGGCCACGAACTGCAGTGACTTGAGACGGCCGAAGGCGGCCTTGAATGTATTGCGTCCGATGCGTCCGAAACCGTTGATGGCGACTCTGATGGGCATAGCCGAATTACGTTAGGGCATTTCTTCTCCTTATTTGCCGCTTGATTATACAACAAAAAAGAGCGCGGAACACGCTCTACGAAAAGGAACTCGTCTCTATCGTTCAACAACGGCAGCGCTGGCTGAGGTGCAGCCGACGATAGGCCTGATCAGCCAGCGGACAGAACAACCCAGGATTCAGTTCGGAAGTGGCATCCAAACCGAGCCATTCGGTTCAAACATCCACTGATTCATGATGTTCACCAACTCACCACGGTCTGAGGGTACGACCTTGAAAAAGTTGTGAACGAGCTGAACATAACGACGGGACTCGGGATCGGTGTGGGAAATGTCATCGAAAACCATTTCCTCGCCACAGCTCAGCACATCACCGGCCAACAGGCTCGAACTGACCAGCCCGGACATGAAGCCAGACACCGTTTCGACCAGGGTATCGCCCTTTGTGACCGGAATGCCAGGGAAAGAAAGTTAAAGTAGCCTCCTGAAAAAATCTAATAACAAAAAAATTTATTTCATATAACGTTCCAGAATATGCGATGTTTGGCAGTGGTAAAATTTGGAGCGGAGCGACATACCACTGCCAAATATGAGAGAGCGAACGGAGCGATAGCGGAGTGAGTGAACCAGTTATTCATTGTTAAGTGATGTGATTTAAATTTTCTCCATCATTTTCTCAACTGTTTCTTCAACTGTCAGATCGGTATTGTCAATTTCATGACCTGCTTGAATTTTTGTAGTAACCATGTGCACGAATCGAGCAGAATCTTCACCGTAAACTTTTTTCCTTTTGGAATCCCTCTCGATACATTTATCTACGTGGCTGGTTAGAGTGAAAATTTCTACATCATTATCAAATTTTTCCACTAAATCATCAATTTGTTCTTGATAGTAGAAACACCCATCAATAATAAAGGAATTTTCACTCTTCTTTGCTAAATCGAGGATGATTTGATTTGCTTTTAAGTAGCTCTCGAGAGGGATTCCATCTGAATTAGCTGGAACCAGTTTGTTATCATCAACAATTTGATCTAGTGATAAATATTCTAGGTGAAGATTCTGCGACAACAGTTGAGAAACAGTTGTTTTGCCAACACCTAATGGACCTCTGATTATTATTAGTTTTTTCATAGACTGAAAAATTAAATCATTTCACATAACGTTGGGCTTATGCGAAGTTCAAAATTTGAGGCAACCCACAAATTTTGAATTTGGGAAACCGAAGTGCAACGAGGTTTCCGCATAAGCCCTGTTATGTGCCCCGAGCGTAACGCAGTGAAGCGAGAGTGCAACGTGGTCGACCGACTGAAAGGAGGGAGAAGTTAGGGTGGCGGACATCATTCAATGAATCCATCTCTCTTCAGCTTCTCAAGTGAATTATTGATGGATTCTTCTAATTCTTTATCTGCTTTGTAATAAGCACATATTTGGAGGGCTGAACGTAAGACATCTTGAATCTCTTTGGCGAGCTTCTTTTTGTCTGGTTCTCCATGCTTATCTTTTTTAACTCCGGTATTCTCAAAATGATTTACTTCACTAGCAAGCTCGCCACATTCTTCAACGAGTCGTGTGATTATTTGAAAAGGATCTTTGCCATTCGGAAACTTCTTATCTAATCCCGCGTTAATTTTTATAACTTTGTCTAACATATTTGTTGTGAAGCCCTCCAAATATTTAAAGATGATGTAATTGTCCGCCACCCTAATTGCACATAACTAGTTTTTATCCGAACTTTGTATTCCAAGTGTGATAAATTCTTGTTTGTTATACAAACTTTTTTAAAAAAGCCGAACTCTCGAGGTTGAGAAAACAATAGTAAGGTTTAAACCGGAATCCGGTTCAATCGTTTCTGGATCCCGGATCTCCTTCCCTCCGGTCAGTCGTCCGGGATGACAGGCTAGGGGGCTGGTCAGTCGTCCGGGATGACAATAACTGTTGTCATGGCAAGCAGAAAAAGCAGCAGTGATCAGAAAAACAAGCAGCCCTTGGACGGGAGGCGATGTACCGATCGAAAAACAAAGCAGGCCACAGATTGGACCCACCTCCACCAAGACTTCGGTGGGCAGGTGAAGTGTGTCCTAACCGGTCCCGGAAAATGAAACAGCCCTTGGACGGGATGCGATGTGCCTGCTTGGAGGAAATCGTACGACGAGGCGTACTAGTGCAATACGTCGAGTAAACGATTTCCGAAAGCTGGTGCAGCGCGCCCGATCCAAGGGCTGCCATTCCTTGACGGTCTAGAGAGCGAAACGAATGAAGCGTCTAATCTGCATGTTCTCGCCGATCTTGGCGATATTGTTCTTGAGATGGTCCTGGACGGTCAGGTCCTCGTCCTTGATGAACCGCTGATTAAGCAGACAGACATCCTGACGGTACTTATCCAACTTACCCTCGACGATCTTGGCGATGACGTCGGCCGGCTTGCCGGAACCGGCGAACTCCTCGGCTGCCAGCTCGCGTTCCTTCTCCAGGACGTCGGCCGGTATGTCGTCCGCGGTCAGGTACAGCGGATTGGCCGCCGCAACGTGCATAGCCAGGTCATGAACGAATTCCTTGAACTGCTCGTTGAGAGCGACAAAATCCGTCTCACACAGCACCTCGACCATGGCGCCGACCTTGCCCGTACCATGAATGTAGGCATGAACCAGCCCTTCCTTGACCTCGCGGTCGCCTTTCTTGTCGGCCTTGGCGATGCCCTTCTTGCGGAGGATGTCCGCCGCCTTGTCGATGTCTCCGCCGGCCTCGTCGAGGGCGGTCTTGCAGTCGACCATGCCGGCGTTGGTGCGGGCACGGAGTTCGGCGATGGTCCTGGTGTCAACGGCCATAGAGTTGTTTTGGCTAGGGTTGAAAAGACGATTCTAGAAATCGAACGCGGCCGGAAGCCTCGGCCGAAAACGGACCGGCTAGGCCTGCGACGGCTCGGCGGCGACAGCGGCCGGGGCCGGCTGGCGCGCGGCGACCGGATGGGCCTGGCCCTCCTTGATCGCGTCGGCGAACAGCTTGACGAACATGTTCACGGTCTTGACCGCGTCGTCGTTGGCCGGAATGCCGTAGGCGATGTCGTCCGGATTGACGTTGGTGTCGAGCAGGGCGAAGACCGGCACGCCGACGCTGTTCGCCTCGCGCAGGGCGGTCTTCTCCTTCTTGGTGTCGATGATGATGATCGCGTCCGGCAGCTTCTTCATGTTCTTGATGCCGCCGACCTTGCGCTCGAGCTCCTCGATCTCGCGCAGGAACACGACCTGCTCCTTCTTGGTGTACTTCCGCGCCAGGACGCCGCTCTCCTGCTTGTCCTTCAGGTCGTGGTAGCGCCGGATCTGGCCGGAGACCTCGCTGAAATTGGTGAACGTGCCGCCCAGCCAGCGGTTGGTGACGTACGGCATGCCGCATTCCTCGGCGTTGCGGCGCACGGTCTCGCTGACCTGCTTCTTGGTGCCGACGAACAGGACGGTGCCGCCGCGGGAGACGATCTCCTGCAGCTTGCCGAGGACGGCCTTCGTCATGGACAGCGTCCGGTCGAGGTCGATTATGTTAATGCCGCTCCGTTCGCCGAAGATGTACGGCTTCATCTTGGGGTGGCGCCGCGCGGTCTTGTGACCGAAGTGGACGCCGGCCTGGAGCAGCTCCAGCATCGAGGGTAACTTAGGCATATCTATACTCCTTATAACCTCTACGCCACCGCGGCCGAATCCCCCGGCTGAGCCGAAGGACAGGGACGGACGCGTTACCGTGACGTATGAGAGATGACTTTAGAAGCCCCTTATTGGGGCCGATCCGACTGGCGGATGCGGAAATAGGCTACAACAAAAGGCAAAAACAGGCAAGAGCCGACCCCAGCCGGCCGTTCGGGGCCCTCCAGCCGCCGAACGGAAAACCGAACTGACGGTGGCACGGGTCCGGGGCTTGCACTTTTGCCTGACCGGTGCTAATCTCCCACCGTCAAAGAGGCCAAACCATCATATATGAAGAAAGGCATCCACCCAACCTACTATCCGGAAGCTAAGGTCGTCTGCGCCTGCGGGAACACCTTCACGGTCGGCGCGACGGTCAAGGAAATCGACGTCGAGCTCTGCTCCGAGTGCCATCCGTTCTATACCGGCAAGCAGAAGCTGGTCGACACGGCCCGTCGGGTCGAGAAGTTCGAGGAGCGCGCCGCCAAGAAGTCGACCGCAGCGGTCGCCGGCAAGAAGGCGAAGACCGCCCGGCGCAAGGCCAGCACCAAAAAGGAGGAGGAGAACTAAGGAACACGAAACCAACGCGGGACTGCATCCATGGGCACCGAAAGCGCGTATCCATGGCCAGCATGCCCGCGTTGTGCGTTGATATGGACTTCGAAGCGGCACTAATCGCCAAGCGGACCAGGGTCTCGGAGCTCGAGGCCCAGCTTGCCGACCAGTCGATCTTCTCCGACCAGAAGCGGCTGGAGGAGGTCAACCGCGAATACGGCGCGGCCAAGGAGTGCCTGGAGATCGGCGGACGCTATGAGCGGACCAGGGACGCGCTCGACGAGGCCCGGACCACGGCGGCGGAATCGGACGACGACGAGATGCGCCAGCTGGCCGAGGGAGAGGCAGTCCGTCTGGCCGACGAGCTGGCCGCGGTCGAGACAGAACTGGCCGCCGCGCTGGTGCCGCCGGGACCGCTGGACGGAAAGAACGTCTACCTGGAAATCCGCGCCGGGACCGGAGGCGACGAGGCGGCGCTGTTCGCCGCCGAGCTGTTCCGCATGTACGTCCGCTACGCCGAACGGCGCGGCTGGCGGGTAAAGACCGTCTCGATCAACCGGACCGAGCTGGGCGGACTGAAGGAGGGCGTCATGCTGATCGACGGAGACAGCGTCTACCGGCAGCTGAAGTTCGAGAGCGGCGTCCATCGCGTCCAGCGCGTGACCGAAACCGAAAAGGCCGGCCGGATACACACCTCGGCCGCCACGGTCGCGGTCATGCCCGAGGCCGAGGACGTCGACGTCAAGATCGAGGCCAAGGACCTGCGCATCGACACCTTCCTGTCCGGCGGGCACGGCGGACAGAGCGTCCAGACGACCTACTCGGCCGTCCGCATCACCCATCTGCCGTCCGGACTGGTGGTCCAGTGCCAGGACGAGCGTTCGCAGGCCCAGAACAAGGAGCGCGCCATGGGCATCCTGCGGGCCCGCCTGCTGGCCGTCGAGGAGGAGAAGCGCCGCGCGTCCGAGGAGTCGCTGCGCCGCGGGCAGGTCGGAACGGGAGACCGGTCGGAGAAGATCCGAACCTACAACTTTCCGCAGGACCGACTGACCGACCACCGGATCAAGAAGTCATGGCACAACCTGGACGGGGTCATGGACGGCGACCTGGACCAGATCGTCAACGCCGTCCGATCCGAACTGACCAGCCTGAACTAGAGGCCGGCGCTGCAGACAGAACGATGACTTCCGCAATCACGAAAACGAAGCGGTTTCCGACGCCGAGGCAGGCGCTGCTCATGGCCGCCGGCCGGGGCAAGCGCCTCCGTCCGCTTACGGACACGGTTCCGAAGCCGATGATCGAGGTGGCCGGACACCCGATACTCGAGTGGTCCATCGCCGCCCTGCCCGCCGGAATCGAGGAGGTGGTGATCGTCGTCGGCTACCTGAAGGAGGCGATCACCGACCATTTCGGACAGGAGTGGAACGGCCGCTCGGTCCGCTACGTCGAGCAGTCCGAACTGAAGGGCACCGGCCATGTCGTCCATGTCGCCCGACCGCTGCTCGACAGCCGCTTCATGGTGCTGAACGGCGACGACCTGTATCTGCCGTCGGACCTGGAACGGCTGGCCGGATACGAGCTATCCGCGCTCGGGCTGCGGCTCGACGACAACGGAAGGTTCGGCCTACTATCGGTCGACCGGGACGGCTGGCTGACCGGCATCACCCGGGACGAGCCGCAGGGCTCGGGAGGGCTAGTCAACATCGGCGCCTACGTCATCGACCAGCGCTACTTCGACTACGACCTGGTCCCGGTCGGCGACGGCTCGGAGTTCGGCCTGCCCCACACCATCGCCTCCATGTCGCCGGACCACAGGATCAAGGTCGTCGAGGCCGAAAGCTGGTTCCCGATCGGTTTCCCCCAGGACATCGGCCCAGCCGAGGAATGGATCAGAAAGCACCGAACTGAACCTCCGGATAAAATCAGACGAACATGAACCTAAAAGAAGCCTACGCCCTTGCCATAGCCCAGCTCCGCGAACATCGCTGCCCGGAATCGGATCCGGAACGCGAGGCCGCGGAGCTTTTGTCCGTCGCCGCCGAATGTCCGCCCGAACGGCTGCTGGCCCATTCCGAGGACACGCTGACCTCGGACCAGGAAGACGCCCTGCATGACCTGATCGGCCGGCGAATCCGGCACGAGCCGATCGAGCGGTTGCGTGGACAAGCTACGTTTCTGGGACGCCCGTTCACGGTCTCGCCGTCGACGCTGATTCCGCGACCGGCGACGGAGATCCTGGTCGAGGCGGCGCTCCGACGGTCGGACGGCTGGCAGGCAGGATATGCGCTGGACGTCGGGACCGGCAGCGGCTGCATTGCGGTGACCCTGGCCGGATCGCTGCCGGAACTGCGGCTGATCGCCACGGACACGTCGGCCGAGGCCCTGCGGACGGCACAGCTAAATGCCGAGGCCCACCTGGTCGCCGACCGGATCACCTTCCTGCTGGGAGACCTGATCGCACCGACCGGACGGCACCTGCCGGACCGGACCGATCTGGCCGTATTCGCCAACCTGCCGTACGTGCCGGCCGACCACCTAGTTAGCCTGAGTCCCGAGGTCAGGGACTTCGAGCCGCCGACCGCGCTCTACGGCGGGCCGGACGGGCTCGACCTGTACCGGCGACTGCTGGACCAGATCTCCGTCCTGGGCCGGGAGCTTCAGCCGACGTCCGTCTGGCTGTTCGCCGAACACCTGCCGGGACAGCGAATGCCGCTGGACGAGGAGATCAAGCGGCGTTTTGGGCACTCGACCACGGAAACCATCGAGACCGAAAGCACCGACGGACCGACCGTCATCGGAACAGTGGCCAGGCTGATCTAGTCCGAAAAAATCATACCGACCAACCAAAATTCCGGGCCACAACAGCCCGGAATTTATGTTGTCGTGAAACCGCTCTGCCTAAGACTGAACGGCAGCAGTCAATAGGACACCGAATCGACGCCGTCGACCACCTCGATCCAGGTCGTGCCGACGTTCAGCGCAATCTCGTCGCCGGTCTTCGGATCGACGAACCTGGTCCGTCCGCCGTCTTGCTTGGACCAACGGGCATCCAGGACCAGCCCGTCGCGTATCACCAGGGCCGCACCGGTGCCGGAAGTCCTGATGCTGCGCCGCCCGACCGAGTCGATGACGCTGATGTCGGTGAACTGCACAACTATATTGTTCGCCATGACTGCGGTGCCGTTCTCGTCCTTGAACTTGCCACTGCCCTGATGCCGAAGGTAGGTTCCGGTGTCGCGATCGAAGGTCCAGGTGACCGTCGCCTCGGCTGCCCCGAACGTGATCTCGATCTCGTCCGTGTCGCCGTATTCTGCGCCGGCGACCCTGAACGGCCGATCAGTGTCGAGTTTGACCTCATGGCCGTCAAAGTCGAAGTCATCGAGCGACTCATGCAGCAGGTCTGAAGACGTGTAGGCGTTGTGCGGCGCGGAACGGGAACGATCACGCCAGAAGTAGCCGCCGTTCCTCATCTCGTCCAGTTCCGGCCAGCCGGAATCGTGCAGCTCCTGCAGGGCCTGAGGACTGCCGCCGACATGAGTCATGACGGCACCGTACTCCTCGGCCCAATCGATGAAGTAGGGACGAACCGAACGGACCGGACCGATCCGACGCAGGCCGGCACCGTCGCGGACCAGGATCAGCAGGCGCGTTATGCCGCCCTCGACCGGTGCTTCCCAGACTAGGCTGGCCGCGGCGACCGAGGCCGAAGGGCGGGCCACGGCGATGTTGTCGATGGTCACGGCGAACAGGCGTCCGTCTTCCTGCTCGGCCAGCGACCGTCCGTCGATGGCGCTCCTCGGCCGGTCCGACGGCAGCAGCCCGTCCTGCTCGCTCAGGGCTCCGTCCGACGAAGACGTATCGACCGGGATCGAACCGCAGGAATCGTCGTCTGACCAGTAAGCGAAGGAAATCGCGCCGACTCCGACCATCGTCATCAGGACCACCAGCACCCAACCGGCCGGCCCGCGCCAGAAATCGGCGTCGACAGCAAAAACCGTCCGACGGGCATCGGATTGCCTACGGACGGTTTTGTCCCCCAGACCTATCATCTGCAGCGACACCGGTCGGCGCAGCGCCGACCGCATTACTGAAAGCGTTAGCTCTTCGGTTCTTCCTTCTTGTCTTCCTTGCCCTTGCTGGCGACCTGAACGGATTCGACGTCGCCGGCCGTCGGAGCGGCCTCTTCCTCGACCTCCTCGACCGCGCTGGCCATGGCGATCAGGTCTTCCGGCTCAGCCAGGATCTCCAGCCCGGACGGAACCACCAGGTCACGGACGTGAATGGCATCGCCGATCTCCTTCAGCTGACCGAGATCGACATCGATGCCGTGAACCAGGTCGTTCGGCAGGCAGCGAACGTTGACGCCGTCCATGCCCTTGACCAGCATTCCGCCGGACACCTTGACCGCCGGCGCCTCACCGACAAAGGCGAACTCGACGAAGATCTCCATCTTCTCGGTCATGCTGACCTCATGCAGGTCGACATGGGTGACGTGGCACTTGAGCGGATCCTTCTGGACCGCCCGAATGACCACCATCCTCGGCTTCTGGCCGTCGATCGACAGCTCCACCAGGGACGAGTCGCCGGCCTCGGCATAGAACTTGCTGAACTCCCGCCCGTCCAGGGACAGGTTCATGCTCTCGATGCCGTGACCGTAGACCACCGCCGGAATCTTGCCTTCACGCCGCAGCGCACCGACCTGGTTGCCGGTCATCTCCCGAACCCAGGCACTCAACTTGAACGTCGCCATAGAAATTCTACTAAAAAGCCGTGTCTTAGTCGAAATCGTTTTCGGCAGCCGATCGACAGCCTGCCGGACGGACCGGCTACCGATACCGTCAGTCCAATTTCACGCGTGCATTTATACCCCGCCGCCCTTTTTTTGGCAAGACCAAGGGCCAGCCAAAAGAAAAAGCCCTCGGTTCGAGCCGGCCCAGTGCCGTCGATCCCGAAGACCCTACCCTGTCGCCGGCCGGACCGACGGGCCGGACATGCGTCCGTACCCGCACCCCATGGCGGACGAAAGGCCGATCGCCCCTTCCGAAACGGAAGCCGTGGCGAACGGCCGGTGTTCAATCCGATTGTACGGTCAGTGCGGCCGCCCGACCGCTAGCACCCCAGCTGGGCGAAGAGCTGGTCGTCGTTCTGCAGCAGGTGATGCATGTCGATCACGTCGTTGGTGCTGACCACCGGAGAATTCTTGAAACGATCCACCTCGTCGCAGGCCAGGTCAGTCGACAGTCCGACTGAGCTGACACCGGCCGAAGAAATAATAACCAACGCCAGAATTGCGTTGGAACATTTTCCGCACGTCATGTGCAGCAGATGACTGCCCTCCTTCTCGCCCAGGACGCGCGTCTGTGACGGCGTGTAGCTGGACTCGCACAACGGGCAATAAGAGATAAGCTTGACGTCCTCTCCGCAGAAAGAAGTCTCGGCCCGCTTAGGTACGCTATTAGAAGATAAGGACATACTTTTTTATTTTTTCGGCGGCGGATTTTTTGTTTTTTGTTCCGCAGCTCTGTGAATATCTTACCATTTTTTGACCCTTCGGTCAACGGAAAAATCCACAGGCCGAGACGACTACGCACGCACGCCCTTCATGGACATCGACTCCAGAAGACCGATCATCGCGAACTTCACGAGCAGCGAACTGCCGCCGTAGCTGACGAACGGCAGGGTCACTCCGGTCACCGGCATCAGCCTCAGGTTCCCTCCCAGATTGACGAACACCTCAAGGGCGATGGAGACCGTGATGCCCGTCGCCAGGTACACCGAAAAGTCGTCGCTCGACCGAACCGCCAGCCGATACCCGCGCCAGAACACCACGCCGAACATCAGGCACAGGACGAACACTCCGACGTAGCCCAGCTCCTCGGCGATGACCGCGAAGATGAAGTCGGTCTGTCGTTCCGGCAGGAAGCGCAGCTGACTCTGCGACCCGTAGCCCATGCCCTTGCCGGTCAGCCCGCCGGATCCGATGGCGATTATCGACTGGGTGACGTTGTAGCCGCGCCCGAGCGGATCGCTTTCCGGATCAAGAAACGACAGGATGCGGTCCTTCTGGTACGGCTTGAGCAGCAGGGTCCAGGCCAGCAGCGCCACCGCCCCGACGCCCACTGCCAACAGCAGCAGGTGCGAACGCCTGATGCCGGACAGCAGGACCAGCACTCCCCAGACGCCCATTATAAGGAATGCGGAACCGAAGTCCGGCTGCAGCAGCACCAGGCCGACGACCGGCAGGACGGCCAGGCCGGAGACGATCACGTGCCGCAGTCCCCTCTCCTTTCCGGCGAAGTCGCTCAGGTATTTCGCCAAAAAGATGATGACCAGCAGCTTGACCAGCTCGACCGGCTGCACGCCGAATCCGGCGATGCCGAACCAGCCGGTCGTGCCGCGAATCCGCGTGCCGAAGACCAGGACCAGCAGCAGCAGGACAACCGAAATCGACAGAACCTGACGCGACATTCGCGACAGCGAACGGTAGTCGAAGGCCGGCAGGGCGAAGGCCAGGACCAGGCCGAGACCGACGAACCAGAGCTGCTTCCAGAAGTTTCCCAGGTCCGGACCGGCGGAAGACGAACCGGAAACCAACGCACTGCCGGCACCGGCCAACGAGGTGCTGTAGAGCGCCGACAGGCCGAACACGGCCAGCAGAACGCAGGCCCCCAAAAGGAGCCAGTCGAACTTGAGGACGTCGTAAGTTGATGTTCTGGACATGGCCGAAAGATTATCGCGGACTAAGTCTATGCGCGCCGGCCAGACGAGTCAAAACAGGACCGAACAATAAAGCTGTACCCATTTCCCGACGACGAATGACGAGCCGAGACGAAGAACAATCGCGTCCGTTCGATGCCGAATCGGACCGAGAAAAAACAAAAACCGTCGACAATGGCAGTGAACAAAAAAACCGCTCACTGCTAGTGAGCGGCAATCATGTCATTGCGAGCGAGTGCGGCGAGCGTGGAAATCCCGACCGAAGCACAGACCCCGACGGGATCATCACGTTACGTCGATTCCTGCCTGCCCCGCCTGCCGGCGTGCAGGAACAGGCAGGCGCTCCTCCATTCGTGACGAGAACATCCCCGTGGATTCCCGATACGTCGTTCGCGAACGACGTATCCCGCCGGAGCCTGCCCTCGCGAAGGCGGGGGGCGGTAATGACATGCGGTTAGATGAAAAACAAACCGACCAGGACTCTCTGGTCGGACGTAACTACTATGGCAAGCAGGTTCTGGATGGAATTCATCTTAAAACAAAGCGGACTTCAGGTTGGATGAAGTGTGCTTGGCTGGAGCGATCCGTGCAGCGAAACGTACTAAGAACGTACGTTGAGCAAACGGATCGCGAAGCCAAGTGCAATTCGCCAAGCTGGAGTCCGCCCAATCTAATCCTCCGGCGCAAGGTAGATGGCCGGATCGAACAGGTTCAACTCCGGCCTAACTTCGACTCGGGTCACGCTCGGCAGGTCATTGAACCAGCTGGCCTCGACAGTCCTGGTCTCGCCGGCCTTCAGCCCGCTCGCCACGACCCGGTTGGCCGCCACTACCCGTTCGCCGCTCAGCAGGGCCACCATGAACGGCACCGAAACGTAGCCGTAGGCGGTGTTGTTGGTGACGCTGAAACGGGCCCGGCTGACCGGCAGCGACGACTTCGGGTCCGGCGGCATGAACTCCGGATCGGCGATGACGAAATCCAGCCGGCTGGTCGCCCAAGTCTGGTAGTCGGGACGGACGACATGCCCGTCAACCCGATGCCAGGACAGGTCGACTATCTCGAAGCTGGGGCTCGGCCGTCGGTCGGCGTCGACCGCCAGCTGATACAGGTAGCGGGAGTCGGCCGGCAGGAGATATCCGTGCTGCACGCGGTCCGGCAGCCCGGAATCGACGAATCGGTAGTCGAACTCGACCCACCAGCGACGGTTCGGGTTGGCCACCCGGGCCAGCAGGTCGTACTTGCCCTCGCCGGACGTCAGCACGATCGGCGTCTGGACGGACAGGCGCTCCGGCATGGAGGCCTCGCGGAATCCGGCGTAGTCGGTCAGATTCTGGGTCAGGAGGGCGGTTCCGGCCCGCTCCCGCACGCCGGACCCGAAGAACCAGTCGGCGAAACCCCAGACGCCGTAGGCCAGAAGAGAAAATCCGACCACTGCCAGCAGCACGGTCAGCCCGGTCTTGAGCTGCGCCTTGTGATGAAGCCACCACAGGCCCCACCTGAGCTGATCCTCCGAAAGACGGTCATCGTTCTCGATTGGTGTCTCCATATAATATAGGTAGCCGGTTAACGACTCCATGATAGCAGACTCGGGCGGCCGGGCCGAGAGACTTGACCGAGACCGACGGCTGTGTTGTACAGGCCGGCTGTGACCTCTCCTCGAGAGGCACTGCAAAGGAGGACAGCATGACCTGCGTATTCGTGCGCTTGGAAGAGGGAGAGCCAGGGGAACGAAAGACCACCTGCCTCCTCGTGAGTGGAGTGGGGGCCACCATACTCTTAAGGAATCCCGAGGTCTTCGCCCAAAAACACGGCAACCGCTGCCAGACCATCGGATCGTGGGTGGTACCAGACACGTTCACCAGCACCACAGACAGGTCTTGTCTGAAAGGTGTCCTGAGAATCCTGCTGGCGATGGATGAAATAAACGCCACGCCAATCGTCGCCAAACTGTTGGCTGCCATCTTCGAGGCTGGCGTTCAGCATGCCCTGGCCACCAAGACGTGCTGCCGCAAGAACGGCTGCGGCGGTGACGGAAACGAGGTCATCCTGCCGCTGAGCAGCTTTCCACCGAACCAGCACTGAACCGCCACCGCAATCCCCGTTCGGCCGCCGGACCGACCTCGCCGCCCCATACCATACTGGGCGGCTTTTTTCTTTCCCCGAATCACACAAAAAGTGCACCCGATACCGCCCCGCCAGCCTTGCCCGCACCGGTCCACCATGCTAATATCCGGTCGTACAGATCCGCAGACGCGGATTTTCAAGTGACCCAACCTATGGCCGAAAAGACGAACAAGAAGACAGCCGACACCCCCGCCAAGAAGTCCGCCTCGGCCAAACCGGCCGCGGCCCGCAAGACGACCGACAGCCGAACCGGAGCCGACGAGTACGGCGCCGGGCAGATCACCGTCCTCGAGGGACTGGAACCGGTCCGCCGGCGTCCGGGCATGTACATCGGATCGACCGGAAGCGAGGGACTGCATCACCTGATCTGGGAGGTGGTCGACAACTCGTTCGACGAGGCGATGGCCGGACACTGCGACACCATCGTCATCACCCTCGAGAAGGACGGTTCGGTCTCGGTCGACGACAACGGACGCGGCATACCGGTCGAGACGCACAAGCAGTTCGGCAAGTCGGCCCTGGAGCTGGTCATGACCAAGCTGCATGCCGGCGGAAAGTTCGACACCGGCGGATACAAGGTCTCGGGCGGACTGCACGGCGTCGGCGTCTCGGTCGTCAACGCCCTTTCGACGTACGTCCGGGCCGAGGTCAGGCGCGACGGCCAGCTTTGGATGCAGGAATACAAGCGCGGCGTGCCGCAGGGCAAGGTCAAGGCGGTCAAGGCCGTCCGGGGCACCGGCACCAAGATCACCTTCCAGCCGGACGGCGACATCTTCCAGACGCTCAGCTTCAGCTGGGACACGATCCTCAACCACCTGCGCCAGCAGGCCTACCTGACCGCCGGCATCACCCTGGTCATCCATGACCGGCGCAGCAAGGAGCAGGAGAGGGACTACACCTTCCACTTCGAGGGAGGGGTGAAGTCCTACGTCCGCCACCTGAACCACCAGAAGGAAACCCGGCACCCAAACATCTTCCATGTCCACCGCGAGTCCGAGGGACTGGACGTCGAGATCGCCTTCCAGTACACGGACGACTACAAGGAGAACGCCTACGCCTTCGCCAACAACATCTACAACCCGGAAGGCGGCATGCATGTGGTCGGATTCAGGACGGCGCTCACCCGCGTCCTCAACAACTACGCCCGCAAGAGCAACATCCTCAAGGAGAAGGACGACAACATCACCGGCGACGACTCGCGCGAGGGCCTGACCTCGGTCATCAGCGTCCGCCTGCGGGAGCCGCAGTTCGAGGGGCAGACCAAGGCCAAGCTGGGCAATCCCGAGGCCAGGACGGCCGTCGAGGCGGTCTTCGCCGAGGCGCTCGAGGTGTTCCTGGAGGAGAACCCCAAGGATGCCCAGGCGATCATCGAGAAGTGCGTCATCGCCGCGCGGGCCAGGCTGGCCGCCCGGGCCGCCCGCGACACGATTCTGAGGAAGGGCATGCTCGAGGGGCTGACGCTCCCCGGCAAGCTGGCCGACTGCTCGACCCGCGACTCGTCCCGCAGCGAGCTGTTCATCGTCGAGGGAGACTCGGCCGGCGGGTCGGCCAAGCAGGGCCGCGACCGCGAGACGCAGGCCATCCTCCCCCTCCGCGGAAAGATCCTGAACGTCGAGCGCGCCCGGCTGGACAAGATACTGACCAACAACGAGATCAAGTCGCTGATCATCGCGCTCGGCACCAACATCGGCGAGCAGTTCAGCCTCGAGGGGCTGCGCTACGAGCGGATCATCATCATGACCGATGCCGACGTCGACGGCGCGCACATCCGCACGCTGCTGCTGACGCTCTTCTACCGCTACTTCCAGGAGCTGATCATGCAGGGCCACCTGTTCATCGCCCAGCCGCCGCTCTTCCGCCTGCAGAAGGGCAAGGACGTCCGCTACGCCTTCTCCGACGAGGAGCGCGACCGGTACGTGACGGAGATGCTCGGCGACGCCAAGGCCGCCGCCAAGGCCAAGCAGGAGATCGAGAAGGCCGAGACCGAGGGCGAACAGGCGGAGGTCGGCGAGGTCAAGACCGTCTCCGGAATCAACATCCAGCGCTACAAGGGTCTGGGCGAGATGAACCCCGACCAGCTGTGGGAGACGACCATGGACCCGACCCAGCGCGTCATGAAGCTCGTGACCATCGAGGACGCCGCCCGGGCCGACCAGGTGTTCGACGTGCTGATGGGCAGCGACGTCGAGCCGCGCAAGCGCTTCATCCAGACCCACGCCAAGAACGTCAAAAACTTGGACATCTAGAACCGGTCACCCGAAAAATCACAGTCGTCAAAAAGATGGCCCTACCAAGGACCGTCTTTTGATTCCATCGAGTCGGCTGCCCCTGGCCTTGACGACAGGCAGCACACCGGTTAATCTGACCGGTCCACTCAAAACAACATCCGTTTGGATGCCGAGACACAAGGAGGACGAGATGGACCATGACAAAAGGAGGACCAAACGGATCAGAAGCACTATCCTGACGGTCATTCTGACCTCGGTGCTGGTAGTCTCGATCGTCTGCATCCACTGGCACCGCTCGACGACCGATACCTACGTCACGGAGACAGTCGAGCTGCTGGATGGCCACGTCGTCGAACTGCTGCTCGAGGACGGCTCTCACTGTGCGGCCGCTCCGCCCGACCGGCTGGTGACCAGGCTGCTGCAGAGCGGTGACAACGGACTGACGGCCATGACCGAGTACCGCCGCGACGATCCGAACCAGAACGGCTGGGAAAGCCTGTGCCCGGACCGGCAGAGGGCAACCGTGACGTTAGACCAATGGCGACAGATCATCCGCACGGCGGGCTACCATCGCCGTCTGGCCGAGTATCGACGAGGCCTGGACGGACGGCCGACGACGGATCAGCCGTAGCAGCCGCCGCAGACCAACCTGCCGACCGCTGGACAGCCGTCGACAGGTTGACGAGCAGACCGAATTCCACTACCATCAACCGTCGCTCCGCCAAAACCGAACGAACTTCAGGCGATCCGCGGATCGCCTTTTGTTCTGTCCGGTCGTCAGAACGCGCCCGACATGCTTGACAGCGCGGCCGAGAGGGTCAAACATACGTCCGTCGGTCGACACGACCGACGGATCCGGAGGACAAGATGGATAAGCAACAATCCGAAACCGACGAGAGACCGCGGGCAGACAAGTCGAACTTCAACCCGCACCGAACGATGCTCCTGTTTGCGACACTGCTCCTTGCCGTGGCATGTGTAGGGCTGTTCGTGCTGGCGGCGGTATTCAGCGTGTACTTAAGCTTCGACACGGAAATCCCGAACGAACACCGAGAGAACGCCCCAGCAGTCGAGCTGGTCGGCTACCACTCGCCGGTACTACCGCTCGGCCGTGACGAGCACTGCCTAACCGTACCGCCAGGCAGGTTGGTCTTCGTCGACCCGATGAACCCAGAACCGACAACGGTCGACCGTCTCATCACGGTCGAGTACCAACGGACTGAAGGGATGCCGGTCAGGCTGGGCCGAACGGTCGAGTGTCCGGCCGGCCGATACCACATCAGGTTGAGCAAGTGGCAACGGATCGTCGCCGAAGCCCGGCTGCAGCGGGACTTGGCCGGCCGTGCCGACGAACCGAACTGAGCCGGTCGGCGCGTCCCCGCCAGCACACACGCGAGCGAACCTCAAGGCAGCCGACCTACAGGCTGTCTTTTTCTTTCTAACAGTGTCCGGACCAGGCTTGACGGACCGGTCGGGAAATGTTTCACTGCACCCTCCGCGAAATTCATGACTGGCCGGCTAGTCGCCGGACCGAACTGCGGAAGAAGGAAGGTCAGATGAACGACCAAGACTCAGAAACCACCAACTGATCGATTATAGACGAGGCCCCTGTGCCCGAATGGCTCAAGAAGACGGTGAGAACGGAAACTGCCATCGCCGCAGAGGAACTGCGACAGCAGAAGAAACTCCAGTTCAGACGCAGACTGATTGCGCCAATGCTGGTCATCGTGATCATCATCCCGATCATTGGCCACGTCAGTCGGCTCATCAACAACTACCGATACGGAAACTCCGATGGGCCGTACCCGATAGTGAACGACCTGCCTACCTCATACGTCGGCGACCTACCGACGCATGACCTGGCGAACCAGTGGGACGGCGGCACCTGCACCGCGCACGGCCGGCTGACCGTCATAAACCAGGACTCAGAACTCATACTGCTCAGGTATCAGGATGAACGTGACAGCCTGACCGTCAGGTCGGACAATGACTGCCCGGACGGATATCTGACGGTACTGCCGCTCGAGGTCTGGAACCTGGCCTGTCAGACCTGGCAGGCTCGAACGGTGCAAGAGCTGAGCATTGAGCCGGAGCGCGTCACCGGACTGTTCGCCAGGTAACAGACGAAGCCGAAGCCGAATTTACGAGGCCGAACTGGCCTCTTTTTTGTCCGTCCACCGCCTTCCGGTCGTCAGCCTTGCCAAACCGCAATCGAGGAGGTATGCTAGCAGCAAGAAATCGAGACGACCGCCACCGGGGCGGTTTTTAGAACCAAAATATGGCTAAGATATCACTAAGCAACAATCCGCTCGTCAACTACGCCCGCAATTCCCGGGACGAGCTGAAGAGGGTCTCCTGGCCGACCCGCCAGCAGATCATCAAGGACACGCTGATCGTGATCGGCGTCTCGGTCGCCATGGGCGCGTTCTTCGCGCTGGCGGACAAGCTGTTCGAGATCGGCTTCCGTCAGGCCATCGGCCAGTAGGCCACGACAGATAAAGTACTTTACTCCATCGGGCGTCCGGCGCCCGACAGCACGAACCATAACTATGCCAAAGCAGACAGAAGGACGCGGACGCCGCTGGTACGCGATCCACACCGCCTCTGGCTACGAGGAGAACGTCCGTCACAACCTGGAGCAGCGCATCGAGTCGCTGGACATGCGGGAAAAGATCTTCAACGTGCTGATCCCCAAGGAAAAGAAGATCAAGATCAAGAACGGCAAGCGCAAGGTGGTCGAGGAGAAGATCTTCCCCGGCTACGTGCTGGTCGAGATGCTCGTGGACGACGCCTCCTGGTACGTGGTCCGCAACACGCCGAACGTGACCGGCTTCATCGGCACCGGCACCATTCCCACTCCCCTGTCCGACGCCGAGATCAAGGCCCTGCAGAAGCGCATGGGCGTCGAGGAGCCGGAATACAAGATCGACGTCGAGGTCAACTCGCCGGTCGGCATCACCGACGGCCCGTTCAAGGGCTTCGAGGGCAAGGTGGCCGAAATCGACCAGTCACGCGGCAAGATCAAGGTCCTGGTCTCGATGTTCGGCCGCGAGACGCCGGTCGAGCTGGACTTCCTGCAGATCAAGAAGATCTAGCCCGGACCGAAACGACGGATAGGCAGCCAACCACAGAACATGAAAACGTATCCGATGAGGCTGCATCCCGAACCGTTCGAGCGGATCAGGTCCGGCCAGAAAACCGACGAGCTGCGGCTCAACGATCCCAAGCGGCAGCAAATCCAAGTTGGCGACCGGATCGAGTTCAGCCGACGGCCCGAATGCACGGAAAAACTGCTGGCCGAAGTCTCCTACCTGAAGCACTACCCGACCTTCGCCGAGATGTACGACGGGGTGAAGGACAGGTATCCGGAGGCCAGCCGCGACTCGTTCGTCGCCGGCATGCACCAGTACTACCCGCCCGAGGAGGAAGCCGAGTTCGGCACGGTCGAGATCGGCCTGCGAGTGGTCTAGCCAGAAACCAAACCAACGAGTGCCAGAACCAAAATCTGGCACTTTTGTTTCGGTTAAACCAAAAAGAAGGCAAATCGACCGAAAACTTGGCAGCTAAACCAACCCCTTGCTAAAACCGCCCAAAACCGCTAATCTTCGCACGCATACGGTGGGTCCCCGGACTCGGGACCGCTTCTCTCCGTAGACAAACGGAAACCCCGCTTCTTAAAGCGGAGCCGTCCAATTCATTCCAAACATCGACGGGCACTGGGCGGGATGCAGTGTGCCCCGCTGGACCGAGCGACGACGCGAGACGTACCCAAAATGTACGGCGAGCTAGGAGCACGGGAAGCGGGGTGCAATGCGCCCGACCCAGTGACCGCATAGAAAAATATGGCTAAGAAGGTAAAGACACAGATTAAGCTCCAGATCCCGGCCGGCCAGGCCAACCCAGCGCCGCCAGTCGGTCCGGCCCTCGGTCAGCATGGCCTGAACATCGCCGAGTTCTGCCAGAAGTTCAACGCCGCCACCCAGCAGATGATGGGCGACATCACGCCGGTCGTGATCACGGTCTACGAGGACCGGACCTACGACTTCATCCTCAAGACCCCGCCGGCAGCCGAGCTGCTCAAGAAGGCGGCCGGAGTCAAGAAGGGCTCCGGCAAGCCGCTCTCGGACAAGATCGGTTCCGTCACCAAGGCGCAGGTCCGCGAGATCGCGGAAAAGAAGCTGGCCGACCTGAACACCGACGACGTGGAGGCCGCCATGCGCACCATCGAGGGCACGGCCCGGCAGATGGGCCTGACAGTCAAGGAATAAGCCTCACACGACCCCGCTCCGGCGGGGTTTTGTGTTATGATCATCATAGAATCACATGCGAAGGCAGTGATTCCCCGAACAATCCTTAGGCAACTTCGTCTATGAAACGAAACATCATCCGCCAGATCTATTTCTATGCGGCGAGCCTCATCACCCTCGTGATCATGGTCGTCGCCGGCGCCCAACTCGTGAACCTCGGCCTCAAGTCAACCGTCTTCCCGAAAGCCGACGACATCTACAATGTCCGCTGCGACCAGGAAGGCAACCGCGTCTACGGATATGATCGTCCGCTGTCGGTCGAAGAAACTGTCGCCGTGGAAGGCCAGCCGAAACAGAGAGAGCTAACCGCTGAGGAACGGGCCGCACTGGAGGAAGAATGCGAGGCGTACGTCGAGGAAGAGCGTTCCGCCCAGCGCCAGCGCGACTTCGTGCAGAACTTCTCGATGATCTTCGTCGCCGCCCCGGTCTTCTGGTTCCACTTCCGCATCGCCCAACGCGAACGCGAGGAGGAGAAAAAGCAGGTCGAGAAAGCCTGAACCGCACCAGCCGCCCGCAGGGGCGGCTTTCGATTGCCGTCGAAAGCAACTTGGCTCACGAACCCCGCCCAAACGAGTTTCCCTGCCCTATACGCCCAGGATACGGACGCCGCCATGGCCGAAGGGCAACATCCCCGGAGACTCTTGCCAAATTCCCCTTATTCCGCTAGAGTGGCGCCATTACTAATGAACGTGGGAGGATCGATAGATCCGCTCGCACCACATCAAGAATATGAAACACGGAAAGCGCTACAACGAACTCAAGGCCTCGTTCGACGACAGCAAGACCTACGAGCTGTCCGAGGCGATCGCCCTGATCAAGAAGACCGCCAACACCAAGTTCGACTCCTCGGTCGAGGTGCACGTGCGCCTGGGCATCGACCCCAAGAAGGGCGACCAGCAGGTCCGCACCACCGTCTCCCTGCCGCACGGCACGGGCAAGACCAAGCGGGTCGCCGCCTTCGTCTCCTCCCCGGAGCACGAGAAGGAGGCCAAGGAGGCCGGCGCTGAACTGGTCGGCGGAGAGGAGCTGGTGGCCGAGATCGTCAAGACCGGCAAGTGCGACTTCGACGTGGCCGTCGCCTCGCCGGACATGATGCCCAAGCTGGCCAAGGCGGCCAAGATCCTCGGTCCGCGCGGCCTGATGCCGAGCCCGAAGAACGAGACGGTCACGCCGAACGTCGGCCAGGCGGTCCGCGACATGAAGGGCGGCAAGGTCGCCTTCAAGAACGACGACACGGCCAACGTTCATCAGGCCATCGGCAAGGTCTCGTTCGCGGACGAGAAGATCGCCGAGAACTTCGCGGCGTTCATGGACGCGCTGAGGCGCTCCAAGCCGAGCTCTTCCAAGGGGGCCTACATCAAGGGCGTGGTCATCGCCTCGACCATGGGTCCGGGAATCAGGGTCTCCGCCTAGAAAAAGATGAGACAGAGACGACCCCACAGGGGGTCGTTTTGTTTCGTAAACTTCCAACTTGCCCGTTCCACCTGCATTGCATAATCTTCAAGCATATGAATACCTACACACGCCCGAGCTGGAACGACTATTTCATGAGCATCGCCAAGATCGTGGCTACCCGCTCGACCTGCGACCGACTGCGAGCCGGCGCCGTGCTCGTCAAGAACAAACGCATCATCTCCACCGGTTACAACGGTGCGCCTCCCGGCCTGCCGCACTGCGACGGTGAGGAGGGCCACAAGATGGAGGAGGGCCACTGCATCCGCACCATCCATGCCGAAGAGAACTGCATCCTACAGGCGGCCCTGCTCGGCGGGATATCGACCGCCGGATCCACGATCTACGCCACCTACTCGCCGTGCTACCACTGCTTCAAGAAGCTCACCATGGGCGGAGTCAAGAAGATAGTCGTCGGACAGATCTACCGCGACTCGACCATCGCCAAAGAATGCGCGGAAGCCGGCATCGAGTTTGAGCTCTATCAAGAAAACGAAGAATGGAGCCGACAGACCGCGAAAATTTTTGCCCAGCCGATAGAAAAAAGAATCGCACCGGAAGAAGCTAAACAGAGCTAGACATGAAAAAAATCATTGGATTCATCGGCAAACAGGGGTCTGGCAAGGACACCTGCACTGACTATCTGTGCGAAAAACACGGCGCGAAAGTTTTGAAATTCTCTACGATAATGGCTGATTGCCTCATCCGACTCGGACTACCTGTAGTCCGGGACAATCTAATCGCCTTCTCGAAAGTAACTCGTGCCGCGTTTGGTCAGGACCTGTACGCAAAAGCCATAGCCAAAGATGCCGCCAATACAGCCGACCTGGTGGCCATTAACGGCATCCGACGCTCCGGTGACATCTCGGCATTGAAAAACATGCCGGAATTCACCCTAATCGCCATTGACGCCCCGCCGAAGCTTCGCTACGAGCGCATCCTGAACAGAAGGGAGAGAGCGGACGACAAAAACCTCACTTGGGAAAAATTCCAAGCGGTCGAAGACGACGAGACGGAATCGACCATACCCGAAGTAATGGCACAGGCGAACATAACCATCGACAATTCCGGGACTTTGAATCAACTGAAATCAAAGATAGACGAAATCGTGACCGGGTTTGACCGAGGGCATCATGACGAATGAAAGAAGTAAAACCAAACGACTCTCCGCGACAAAGCTGCTGGCCGGAATAACGGCCGGCGGTTTTCTGTCCCTACTGCCGACCGCCGTGGCCCGAGCCCAAGTCGACCTGGGAATGGACTTCGCCGCCAACTTCGGGCTGCCCAGCTCCGACGTCAGGACGCTCATCGGCAGCGTGATCCGGTCGCTCCTGGGCGTGGCTGGATTCGTCATGGTGCTGCTGGTGATATTCTCCGGCTTCAAGTACATGACCCACGGCGGCAACGAGGACGCGCGCGACGAGGCCATCGGCGGAATCAAGAACGCGGTCATCGGCCTGCTGATCATGATGGTCTCCTTCTCGGCCGCCAGGTTCATAATCGATGCCGTGGTCGACGCCACCAGCACGCTCTAAGCCAGGAGACGCCCGACGGACCTCGCGCCCGTCGGAGCGCCGCCCCAATAGCCTCCCAGCCGTATGCAGCTTTCGATCAGCCGAATCGACCGCTCCCTCCCCCTGCCGTCCTACGAGACCGCCGGCTCGGTGGCCTTCGACCTGTACTCGCGGGAGACGATGAAGATCGATCCGGGCCAGATTGCCCGCCTGCCGGCCAACCTGGTGGTCCAGATACCGGCAGGATTCGCCCTGATCCTGGCCGCCCGCTCGTCGTCTCCCAAGAAGGGACTGTCCGTGCCGCACGGCATCGGAATCATCGACCAGGACTACTGCGGACCGAACGACGAGCTGAAGGTGCAGGTGATGAACTGGACCGCCGGGCCGGTCACGGTCGAACGGGGCGAACGGATCGCCCAGGCGATGATCGTGCCGATCGCCCGGGTCGAGCTGGTGGAACGCAAAGTCGCCGCTACCGCCAGCCGCGGCGGATTCGGCAGCACGGGCTAGGGACACTCACCGAACAAAAAACCGCCGTCCAGTCACGGCGGTTTTCGTTTTATGTCTTGCCCGAGTCCGCACCCGGAACGTTTCCGATCCGTCCGATTCAGGACCTGCCTCAGGCGTTGATCTCGTCGTATTTCCGCTGGGCGATCTCCGCGATCTCTCCTACCGCCCGGTCCAGCTCGCCGTCCGGATTCTCGACCACATAATCAAAGCCGGACGCCGAGGCCAGCTCGCTCTTCATCGCCTCCAGCCGAGCCCGCAGATCGTCCTCCGAGATCGGTCCGCGGCGGGCGATCCGACCACGGATCTGGTCCTCGGGCACGGACAGAAAGACGGTCATCGCCTCCGGCACCCTCTCCTGATAGGCCCGGGCGCCGACATAGTTGAAGTTGGTCACGACGAACGTATGCCTGTCCAGGATATCGTTTAGGTTCGTGATCGAAGACCCGTAGAGGTGGAAGAAATGCTCGTCCCATTCGATCAGCTCAACTGTCTACCGGCGCCGCTCGAGCCC